>CAYXPB010000343.1:0-4930 GCA_964466645.1 uncultured Acetivibrio sp.
CTGACCGTTTTGCTGAACTGCTTTATCTGCAATGTATGTAACTTTACCTTTATAGTTTTTAGATTTGTCGGCTTGAGGAATAATAGTTACTTCGGAACCTGGTTTTACATCTTTAATAAATTCCTCTGGAACATTGGACTCAATGATTATCTTATCAAGATTTAGAAGGCTGACAATCTTTTTAGAAGAACTCAATGCTTCACCCTTAACGTAGCCGGAATTGTAGACTATTGAGTTGTCTACATGTGATATTACGTTGTTACCGCTTAGGTTAGGTACGTTTATTTTATCGTGCATAAGTTTTATTTCACTTTCACATGCCTTAATCTTTTCATTTAGAATTCCGTTGTTAATGATGCTTGATTTTTGCTTTATTGAAAACTCAAGTTCTTCTATTTGGGTATTTACTGAATCAGTAATTTTTTCAATGCTAGACTGGTTATCAAATACCAATTTTTCATTTGCTTCAACACTCTTTTTAAACTCATCATACTCAGCTTGAGAAATAGCACCACTAAGTAGCAGTGATTCCTTGTTTGTTTGCTCTTTTTGAGAGTCTGCATATGCTTTATTTGCCACAGCCAGGTCATTAATAAGCTTTTTTAGTTCTGGATGGCTTTTGTTATTTAGCTGGTTTTTAAGCTTTGAAAGATCTTTATTTAGCTTATTAAACTCAACATCTGTATCTGAAAGCTGTTGCTTTAACGATTTGAGTTCAATTGTTTTAGAGTTTATCTCATTTAAGTAGGCATCGTAGTTTATTGTCAGCAAAACATCGCCTTTTTTAACCTTTTGCCCCTCTTTAATATTTACCTCATTAATAACTGCAGGAAAATCAAACCAAATATCCGTCACATCGGTAGATTTTACAATTCCGAAGGTGTCAACTGTTTCAACCTTCTGTGGTAGTTGTGTATTCATAGTACCGGCGTTACTGCTCTGAGTGGAGCAACCTGCACAAAACAATAACATTGTCGATGTTAAAGCAATTAAAATATGTTTCATTACTAATTCACTCTCCCGTCTTTTACATTAATAATTCTATTGCCATATTGAGCAGCTTCTGTTGAGTGGGTTACCTGTATTATTGTCTTACCCTTCTCGTCATTAATAGTCTTTAGAAGCTGCATAATTTCAGTACCAGACTTGCTGTCAAGATTTCCGATTGGTTCATCGGCAAGTATAATTTCGGGCTCATTGATAAGTGCCCTTGCTATGGCAACTCTTTGTTGTTGACCGCCTGACAATTCTCTTGGAGTATGATGCCGTCTGTCGGACAGCCCCACGATTTCAAGAAGCTCTTCTAAGTTTTTCTTACACGACTTAGAGCTTTTTCCGTCAAGTAGAACGGGAAGAAGAATGTTTTCTTCTACGTTAAGATTTGGAATGAGATTATAAAATTGAAATACAAAACCTATATCTCTCCGTCTCATAATACTTTCATCCCTGTCTTTCATGACAGACAATTCTTTACCCATGATTTTGACACTTCCGGAGGTTGGTTTATCAAGTCCTCCAATAAGGTAGAGCAAGGTGCTTTTACCAGAACCAGACGGCCCCATTATGGAGACAAATTCTCCATTGTCAATCATAAGATTTATATTTTTTAGTACATCCACATCTAGATCGCCTAGTTTGTACGTTTTACATAGTTCGGTTATTTTAACTGCAGCTTCCAATGCTATCTCTCCCTTCAATATCTTCTATCCTACTTATTGAGCAATTATTCATACTTTATAGCCTCCATGATGTTCATTTTTGATGATTTCAGCGCTGGACTAATACTGGCAAGTATTGTTATTACTATACCGCCTATCAAGGCATAAATAAAAAGTGATGTGGTCAGATGTATTTCAATCGGAAGATTCATTCCTGTTAAAATATATCCTATATTCATAATTAGAACAAAACCTGATGCCATACCAGCAATACCGCCTATTATGCCACCTGTAAGCGATTCGATAAACAGCATCTTAACGATTTGCACCTTATTCATGCCTATTGAGCGGTAAACTGCAAGCCAATGTTTTCTTTCTAAAAAGCTTATTACGAAATTATTTAGCACACCAAAAATACCTATTATAAGTGACATAATCGAAAAACCATTTAGTATTGCAAACAATTGATTATTGCCGTTTGTGTTATCAATTTCCATCTGTTCCATGGTACTCAAATACATATTTGTTTTTGGAAACTTCGTATTGATGTTTTCACTTACTACATCAGGGTCAAGTGTTGTTTTTATGTAAAGATTTAAGTAATAATTAGTTGCTGCATCGGATTTTAGGTATTTGTCTGAAACTATGCTATAATCTCCGTTATACATTAATGTGTTGAAGAAACCAATTATTTTATATGATTTTATGCCCTTTTCAAACTTGAGGTCTAGGAAATCACCTTCTCTTACATTGAAGCGTTCTTTTAAGGATTTTGAGATCATAATATTTCTTCCGTCTTCAAGTTTGTCTAACATCTTCTGCGTATCACCAATAATGTGAATGTCCCAGAAGTCACCAAAATTGTTTTTGTTAATGCCATTAATAAATGATATGCTAGAGTCTATATTGACGATATCTATATTACTCACCTCATAGGCAACTGAAACATCACCTACACCATCAACAGTCCTAAGTAGTCTTTCAAAATTAGTGTTAGAATCATAGTAGGTAAGCCATATATCATAATTAAGGTCATTATACACATTGCCAACCTCTTCACCTACGCTAGAGCTTACTACATTTATCATAAGAAGGCTTGATAAACCAATAGCGAGTAATGAGATATTATTTACAATACTTTTATTGTCTTTGAGGTTCTTAACAGCTAGTATACCTTCATTTCCAAAAATCAGGCCATATATTTTTCCAAATACCATAACCGAGAAATTAATAAGGTATGGTACAAACAGAACAACCGATACAATTGAAAGAATCATGCACACCATAAGCAACGGTAGTGATTTAGCAGGGTTGATAAAGGGAGGTATCGCAACAGCTACTACAATTGAAATAATTGCAATAACAAGTTTTAATCGCTTTTTACTGTGCTTTTTCTCAACTGAGTTTAAAATAATGTCCTTTACAGGTATCCTTGCAACCTTGATAATAGGCAAAATCGAGCTTAATAGTCCGAGGGCTATTGCTGTAACAAACGTCAATATAAGATGACCTAGTGAAAACTCTGCAGTTGGTACAAAGTTCTGTTCCCACATTGGTCTTGACATATACGACAGAATATATAATATTCCTATTCCTAATACGCAGCCACAAAGCCCGCCAATGATGCTATATACGGAACTTTCAAAGAGAAGAACACGATTAGTCATTTTTCTTGTTGCCCCAACGCTTCTAAAGGTCCCAATAACGGGAAGCCTTTCAACGGTAAGCACCTTAAAGGATGAATGCACAATAAATGCACTCATAAAGAAAACAATAACAGTCATAAGAAGAAAGGCTGTAGTCAATGGAGCAGTCTGTGATGCCAGTTCTTCTTGTGAAAATGGCTCTTTTACAGAGTGCCTAGGATATTCCTTTGTTAGAAGTTCCATTAGGTCTTTCTTTTCAGAAGGCTCCTTTAACTTAAGATAAATAGTTCCTTCACTGTTCCTAGCATTATAAATTGAGCTGAGCGATTCCTTTGGGACAGCCACCTGTATATTCATGCTATTATCAGCAAAAATACCTGATGGTTGTGCAATACCCCAGACAAGATATTTGCAGTTAACATTATTAATTGAAAGGTCTAAATAATCTCCAATTGCAAGTTTGTATTTATCCGCAGTTGAACGACTTATAATAATCTTTTCTCCGCTAAAAGCCTTACTTTCAAGCTGTTCGCTCATATTAAAAGGATTCATTGTCTGTAAATCCTCATAATCTACAGCAAACAATGACAACCAAACAGATTCATTTACATTTGGTTTGTATACCGCAGAGCCATTGAAACCACCTACCATATATTCAAAATGATCCTTGAATCTCTTCACACCCTGCATGGTAGGGAAAGTATTGGAATTTTCATTATTGGTAATCAAAAGATCCGCCGAGCCATAATATTGTCTCATTCTGTCAGCATACATTTTACCAAGAGTACCCGACATGGCAGTAGATGCAAAGAGGAGTGCTGATGAAATCATAATTGAAAACACTATAAGAAAAGTTCTAAACTTTTTTTCACAAATATTTTTCAGTATAAATTTGATAATAATAAAAATTATGTTCACCTCCTTATTAATGTATAAAATGAATGTAAAAATTAAAAATGTTAAACTTAATCTCAGTTTTATTAAGTTCATATAAGTTTACGCAGTAAGTTTTAGAATGTCTGAAAAATTTTCAAAAAAAGTTATAAATCATGAAGAAACAGGGTTTTGCTATCTTTTCGGAAATATTACTAAAAATATCAATTATGAAAATTTATATTGAATTTTCATCGGTTATGTGATATTTTTTTAATGCAATTGTATGTAAAAATGTATATTGCAGGAATTACCTCCTGAACTTTTTAATCTTAAAGATTTATGTATTTAAAAAATAAAAACTTTTGGAAACTATTATACATTCTTAGAAATAAGTATGCATTGGTAATAGCAGCTTGGAAGTAATGTAAAAAAATATATATATTTGAGGAGGAGTAATAATGGTTTTAAAGAAAGGTATTAATAAGTGTTTATGCTTTATTCTATCAAGTGCTATGATTGTTGGTATGTTGACTACTTTCAATCTATCGGTATTTGCAGCGGATACGGCTGTAAACAACGGTGACGTGGGAAATTATATGGAAGGTGGGCTTAATTCAGAGGGAAGAATGGTTTCTAACTTCGGCTCACCGGTTATTGATGGTGAAGTAGATGATGTATGGAACGACGCAATAACAGTTTTACCGAAATGTGTTACAGGTGAAGTTTATGCCGAAGCTACTTTTAAGTCTT
>CAYXPB010000344.1:0-4839 GCA_964466645.1 uncultured Acetivibrio sp.
TTTCCCTGCAATTCATCTTGTCCAAGTTACTGACAAATAGCCTGTCCGATAACAACAACCATGTTCTTCTAGACACGGAAGTTCGACTCCTCGATATTTTCTTTGTATGTTTCTCTTGTCAGGGTTGTTCCTTCAGTAATGACCGCATCAACTTTTGGCAAACTATTTAGCAGTTCCTCAAAATCAAGTCTGCCATTGGCTCTAAAATCTCCCGTGTAGAGAACATTCTTATTGTCCGCTTCAATCAGGAACATATACGAGTCAAAAGCAGAATGGTCACATAAGAAAGGCGTTATTGATATATCGCTGATTTTAATTGTTTGCTTATCATATATGTAATTCGGGCAAAATCTAACATCTTTACCTCTATACTTAGCGGCTGCATCATAAACCTTATATGCTGTTTCACCCATATATATAGGAATGCCTTCAATAAGCTGATTAAGTAGTCCAATATGGTCAGAATGATAATGAGAAATAATGACTGCATCACAGTTTTTATCACCTGAAAACAATCCGTTTATGTCCGGTATCACATCGTTTGTATCATTATCTACGTTAATACCCACATCAAAGAACAATCGGGTTCTTTTTGATGAAATCTCAATAATTGAGCCGCCTATTTGGTTTTTGTCCTCTATGAATATGGATTTTCATTATGCCACAACCTTCACAAGAGATAAAACATAATCCAGAATATCTACAAATTCTTCGATATCCTCTTTTGTCTCAATATTTTTATCAGTTTTCTTCATTTTCACCCCTCCAAGACATAGTACATATTGTTCTCATTGTTTATATAGTATGGAACGCTATCCAATTCCTTCATAAGTTCTTTCAGCTTGGGTCTGTTTTCTTTCATTTCCTGGTGCTGTACCCCATCTTGAAATACAAATGGACTTGCTTTTATCAAAGTATCTTCAGACAGGCAAAAGTCCAAGATAAGCTTTTGTGTATTGACAGTTTTCATGTATGTGTAGCCTTCAAGGACACACCGAATCATCGTTTCTGTGCTGTCAGGTTTCTTTAATTCGAGTATGCGTAATATCTTCCCATCATAAGAGAGTAGATCAATCTTTCCCGCCACATCACTTCTTGTCGATTTTAGAGGGGTTTGATAATCAATAATTTTACCAATGAAATCATAGTTGTATCCTGCTTTGCCTTGATTAAACATTTTGATAGCAACAATTTCCTCAGTCCTGTTTGAACTTTCAGAATATTCACCTAAATGACTTGGTGATGTATAAGAAGATTTTCTCGTAATAACAGGGATTTCGTTTTGGAATATCCTCAGATTGTCATATACGAATTTGGCTATTACTTCGGTATAGTATTCGTTTGTATCAGAGGTTTTTCCTCTGTAATTTATCATATCACATTGGTAAAAAGTCTTTACATCCGTAATCGCTTTTTGACACATATCTAATATTTCCACTCTTGTATATTCCATCTTTTCACCACCAAATTATATGTGTTTTTTATCGTAAATCCCTTGCAACTGAAAAATATAGTAATATATACTTCTATTTGAATAATCAAAATATCTTTATAGGCTATATACATCATTATTACTGGTCATTGTTAATCTTTGAAACCTAACCATAAATTCAAATAATCAATTATAAAGAATCTTTTTTAAATTAACATAATTCAAGAATAATATTTAAGAATAGTTTTAGAAATACCAATATATACATATATCAGCAAAAAGTACTCAAAATCTAATAAAAAATCCAATTTATTATTGTTGTCTGCTTCAAGACGTTTAAAAATACTTACAACCTTATTAAACTGGTCGATTTCGACCAGTTTAATTATTATCCACCATTTCAGCTAAATGAGATTAATTAAGATAATTTATATAGTCAAGGCTTCTATTCTTTTACTTTATATGCTTTTTTACTTTGTTTCTACTTATTTCTGCACTTTTTGACTTATTAGAACCCGTAACCTAGGGTTCAATCCCTAAACAGCTGATGAATATTGTAATTCCGCTCATCCCTGTTCCCGATGGACTTTTTGAAGGTCACAAATTCTTGTGTTCTGCTTAACTTAAATACTTTATAACCTTTCAGAATAGTATTTTTGATTAGGGCTTGTTGGTTTATTGGGTATTGTTAATCTTAATAAGCCCCCTTTAATTAAAGGGTTGAGTATTTTGGTTCTAAAATGCTCTCTGTGATGCAATTTCATAAACTCTTGCATTTCGTTTCTTGTTCTTGGAACCTTGCAAAATTCTAATAACTTCTTAATTTCTTCATCAGCTTGCTCGGTAACTTGCTCGGTAACTTGCTCGATCAAAGGGATAATGGTTATAAAAACATCTCCTTCAACAAAAGTAGGATCTGCACCAGAATAAATCTTATTGTATTTATAAATATTTCTGACTCCTGAGCCAAGTTCATCTACCCATCCTATTTCCTTAAAGAATTTTGCTATAGTAGGGTTCTTTGGAAATGGTGAAAAGTTCTCTGGGTCGATAATACCATAAAAAGGTCGCTTTTTAGTTCTGAAGTCTCTGCGAAAGGAAATATTCTATTTTCTGTATACGCTCCTTGTTTCCTCATATATAACCCAGATACAAGATTTGTATTATCTGTAATATCTATATCCCCATCTTCGTTTCTAACATAAATTCTTCCATTACACCTGTGAACTTGAGAACTTTCCGGAACGAAGATATACAACATGGTCTCCCCCTCAATTTTCACATCTTCAATTGTTAAATAGAAGGTTGGGCTAAGCTTTTGAGGATTGTTCATAGAAGTTACAAAATCTTTCTTTTACTTATCTACTGCTTCTGGTTCAATGCCAATAATGTCACCTTTGTCTCCTACACCAAGAAATAGATGACCTCCATTTCTATTCAGAAAGGCACAGACCGATTCAAAAACATCCTTATTAAGTTTATTTCTGCTCTGCTTAAATTCTATATTTATGCTTTCACCACAAGCAAGAAGTTCTTTTAATTTTTCTATCTTCATAATTATCAACTTCCTATTAATAATTTCCTGACAAATGTATTTTTAGTCGATTTATTCAATTCCATCTCAATATACTAAATATTGACTATAAATATCAAAAACATTATACCATAATTTATTAAATGTTTGATGATATTTGTTAATAATGTTCTAAGTGGAAGGAATATCATCAAGCTTTTAGTACTTTTTCTCTAATTCGGAAGATAAATCATTTTTAGATGAGGAATTAGATTGGCAACCTTATCTAGAGGAAGTTAATACCTACGAACAGCTAGTATTTAATGAGATTAAATACTTACCTATTGCAAGAATACACAAGACATACTATAATTAGCTATTATTATATAGCAATAAGAAAAGAGGTATACATGTTAAGTAGTGAAATTAATGTAGTAAAGAAAAAGCCTTTAGTATTAATGATTTTCCCGGTTTTATTTTTAATTGAATGGTTATTAAGTCCTTTTGTAATTAATACATCTATTGAGTATTTTCAAATGGAGTATAATAAATGTTGTATGGGATATTATAATATAAATCTATTAGGTACTATATTTTTTACACTTGCACATACTTTTACTCTGGTTATTATTTGCCTTGTACTTATGTTTTTCTATAAATTATTTTTCTTAGATAAAGAAAATACAGGTATAATCAATAATTCCAAGACAAAATTTTTAAAAGTCATTGTTGCAGTTTTGTCCACTTATATATTTAGTCTTATACTCTTTTCTCCCTTTTTTATTTCATATATTATTGTGCTTAAGATCAATCCACGTTTGTACATGAGTTATGATTTAAGTAAATACACTATTTTTCTACTTAGTCTTTTCTATATATGGGTGCCAGTTCTTTTTACATCTTTTTTAATATCACATGCAGTTTTTTGTATTCAAAGCGGAAATGGTTTTAAAAATACTCTCAAAAAATCATTTAAGGCTATTTTAACTAAAAATTCATTTATTGTCTTAGCTCTTAGTGTAATTATGGCTTTGATTTATGCTAATATTAAATCCTATCAATATTCTTATATAATAAGCGGCGTATATGATATATCAGTAAGACGAGCAATGTTTATTGCTAAGTTTTTAGTAATATTGATAAAGACTTTTTCTGTAGGATTTGTATTTATGCTTTCCGCTATAATAGTATCAAAATCGTCAAAAAACAACATAAAAGATTCAATTGACACTGATATGGATTTACTATTTTAAGAAATTTTTTCAAATGGAAGTAATTTTCTGAAACTGGTTTTTCTCCACGATAATACATGCAAATATCTATTGCGTTATCATAATTACCCAGGTGAAACTCTACATCTGATATCCCATGTATTTCAGCACTATACCGGTCAAGATTACTTTTAAAATCATCTGGCAAAGCTTTCTTGTAATTGTCTAAAGCTTCTTCAAAAAGGCATTTAGATTCTTTTTCTCTGAAAAGCAACCTCAAAAAGTTCGCTTTCTTATGAAGTTCTGTTGCAATTACATATGAACCCATATTCTCTTTAGCCATTTTAATCTGTCTTTCTTGTTCTTTTAACGTCTTTCCCATAGCATCAAAATATTTGCTATATTCTCCTAAGTACCTGAAACGTTTCTACACAAATAGTTACGGAGTAAAAAGGTGCATAAAATAATCGTACACCATTTATTTACATTTAAGCTACTTTTGATTTCTTAAATATAACTTTCTCAACATCTATTCTTTTTACTTTCTATATTTTTTTAACTATACCACCTCTACTACTAATTTCTTATTGAAGCAATACAGTGTACGAAAACTAAATATACCCATAGGAAAGGTCTAAATTAGGTTTATAGCCTGTTTTACTGTCAAATGACGTAATGCTTGA
>CAYXPB010000345.1:0-4835 GCA_964466645.1 uncultured Acetivibrio sp.
TTTCATTATCATCGATACTGGAAAGAAAGAAGTCCTGTTTAAGGAAGCGTTTAATTTTCAGGAATTGATGGACTATTTTGAAAAACAAGACCTTTAATTGAATAGGAGGATGTTTTGTGGAGAATATATTTGATGAGCTTATAGATAGAAAAAATACGCACAGCGTGAAATGGGACTATCGCAGGCAAAGATTTGGCAGGGAGGATATTCTACCCATGTGGGTTGCCGATATGGATTTTAAGTCACCTGCTCCTATAACTGAGGCAATAATACATAGAGCAAAGCATGGAGTATTTGGTTACACAGAGGCATCGGAAAAGCTTTCGGCTGCCATAGTTGCTTGGATGAAAACTAGACATAACTGGCAAATAGATAATAAATGGATTGTATATAGTCCAGGTGTTGTCACTTCGATAAATACAGCAATACTTGCGTACACAAATTCTGGAGACAAGGTATTGATCCAACCCCCTATATACTACCCTTTTTATTCAAGTGTCAGGGAGAATGGAAGGGAACTGGTAGTCAATCCGCTTAAGAATAATAATGGAGATTATGAAATCGATTTTGGTGATCTTGAAAAAAAGCTTGCTGACAATGTCAGAGCAATGATCTTTTGTAGTCCGCACAACCCAATCGGAAGAGTCTGGAAAATTCATGAGTTGGAAGAAGTATTAGGACTTTGTAGAAAATATGATGTTATTCTTATTTCGGACGAAATACACTCGGATTTAGTGTTTGAGGGACATAAGCATATACCCCTGAGTTCTCTGTCGGAAGGTGCTTATAAAAAATGCATTACGTTAATTTCTCCTACAAAAACCTTTAACATTGCTGGATTATCAGTGTCTACAGCTGTAATACCCGATTTTGAGCTTAGAAGTAGCTTCAATAATACTTTGAATAAAAATGGAGCAGGTATGCTAAATATATTTGGGATTACAGCCGCTGAAGCTGCTTACACAAGCTGTGAAAGGTGGCTGGATGAATTGCTGGAGTATCTTGAAAATAACTTAAATATACTGGTTGATTATTTTAAAAATAATATTCCTCAGATAGAAGTGATACGACCAGAGGCAACATATCTTGCATGGCTTGATTGCAATAATCTGCCTGTTCCGACAGAAAAATTGAAGGATTTCTTTGTCAATGAGGCAGGTGTAGGATTAAATGATGGGGTAACCTTTGGTGAAGAAGGCTATGGCTTCCAGAGACTTAATTTTGCTTGTCCCAGGAATGTTTTATTAGAAGGGCTTGAAAGAATTAAGAGGGCTGTGGATAAGGCTGTGAATAATGGCTGAGAATATATTGTGAATAGAGTTAAAAATCTAAAGTTTGAGATCTGGATGTAGCTTGGGATAAGGGCTTGAGGATTTCTGCTATAGAAAGACTTGTGTGAATGAAATTGTGAATTAGGCTGTGAATAAATTGTTGATAAAACTATTAGAGTTGATAAAACAAGAGGATATATTAGAGTTTTTTAAGGGGGAACTATTATGATAGAAGTAATGTTTGGAGAAAGCGAAGGCGGAGCCATGAAAATGGCAAAGAACTATAAAAAGCCAGATTTTCATAATGTAGCAATGGCTTGTATCGGGAAAAAGCCAAACAAAGAAGAGTTTGATAAAATGTTTGACGGAAAGGCAGTAGGTGGAGATTCTTCAGAAGTTGTTTGTGTTCCTTTAATGCTGGATGTTGGAGATATTAATGTAACCATTGAAAATGAGTATAGAAAAGAACTTATTTATGATATGTATACTATAAATGGAATGGGTAACATGAACATTTCAGAGTTTAATCAAATATGGGAAAAATATTTAAATGAAATAGAGAGATTAAAACATTTTGCAGCTAAAGGGGAAGACCTTCGTTTATGGTACAGCGATGCTCCATATTCTGCGTGTGGATTTTATTCTGCATGTAATCTTTTGAGAAAGTTTAATTGCAAGATATTTGCTATAAAGTTACCACAGTTTATGCAACAAGGAGATGATGCAATGGAATTCTATTCATCTTGGGGAGAAATAGATGCCGGAAAGTTTTATAGATTTCTTCACCTAGAAAAAGAATTGTCTTCTTGTGAAATACGTTCATTCGCATCTAATTGGGATGAATTAAAGGAAGAGAAAAGTAGCTTACGGGCGGTTGTTAATGGTAAAGTAATCGGTGTTCCAGAAGATTTTTATGACCACGTTATTAGAAAAGAGCTTCCAGATGGTGAGTTTATTATGGCACGTTTGATTGGAAATATTTTAGGAAGACACCCTCTTGGAATAGGTGATTGGTGGTATGCTAAGAGAATTATAAAGATGATAGAACAGGGTGAGCTTGTGGTAGTACAAAAAAAGAAAGAAATATATAGGCAAGTACTTAAGAAGTCATGAACAAAAAGGGATTAATAAACCAAAGCATTGATTATATCATACAATATTTTATGGAGGTGTTTCAAAAAAGTTGATTTTATTAGGTGGAACTCTATATATTGACTAATGAATTTTTTTGTAACACCTTATGCGATAGAACTGAAAAAAGACAACTTAATTAGAAGTGCTAAAAAGCTTTAGAAGAAGTCAATGGACTTCGTCTAAAGCTTTTATATATTTTGTGATATTAGTGATCATGATTTTCTTCTGCAGCTTCGGCCTCTGATTTGGTTTTATGAACTGTACCATATGGATGTTGAGTCGGTGCATAGATAGAGTATAATTTTACTGGTCTATTGCCTGTATTAATTAGATTGTGCCATTTGCCAGCAGGGATGATGAAGGCAAAATCGTCACGGACATACGCTTGAAAATCCAAGTTTTCTTTACTATCACCCATTTTTACAAGGCCTTGCCCTTCCTCAATACGTATGAATTGGTCAAGGTTTGGGTGGATCTCCAAACCTATGTCTTCTCCAACATTGATACTCATCAAGGTAAGCTGTAAATGCTTTCCTGTCCATAAAGCAAGACGAAAGTTATTGTTTTGCTTGGTAGCTTCCTCAATGTCAACTGCAAATGGGTTAGGACCATAATCACTTAATACAATTGGGGTACTGGCCTTATCTTGATTCGTATAGGGAAGATATTGATTAGGAAACTGGCTCCATAAATCCGGGTTATACATTGAGGGTGTGGCAAAGTAAGGACATTGATACATATTATATGCGTTACGTATTTGAGAGTTAGCGTTATAGGGGGATTTATACATATTAGGGGCATTATACATAGTGTTCATTCCTTTCATAAGTTTATAGTATTATCATATGCTTTATGTAAAGGAGATGTGTTTTGATTTGCTATAGAGTAATTTTTGTCATAAAGAAAAACAGCTGCAATTAGCTGTTTTTCTTTATGTTCTAGGTTATTATAGTCCTTGTTTCCTACCGAAGCCCATTCCTTTGCCCTTGTTGCCTCGACCCATACCCATGCCGCCATCCTGTCTGCCAACACCACAACCGGCTCCGTTTCCAAAGCATGAGCCAGATTTCTTTCCTGAGCCAACAGACCCAGATCCATCACAGGAAGCCATGTTTTCTTTAATTGCGTTGTAAATTTCATCAGCCTTTTCACTGGTCAGATTTCCTTCGGTGACTCTTTGGTCAAGGATTGCCTTTTTTTGCTCCAACATTTGTGATTTAAACTCGTCTAGTTTGTCGCTTTCCGCCGCGATAGCGCCATAGGTTTTGCCCGAGGCTCTTTCTGTGTTAAGACTCTCAACAGATTTTCCCGTTATTTGTGATGCGATATCTGCCGGTGTTTTAATTTCAGCAGCAAAAACTGCTCCTGCGGTTATAAGTACTACTACTGTTGCAGCTACTGCTGCATAACTCTTAATGTTTTTCATTAAACCCACTCTCCTTTGATTTGATAAGGTGTTTTTTTCAATCATCTAAGTTCATTATAAAGTTCAAATGTGATGAAAATATGATAGAATATTGAAAACTTTTTTATAATCAAGAGATAGGAAGCTCAAACCAGAAAGTTGTTCCTTTACCCTCGGTACTTTCCGCCCCATATTTGCATTTATGAGCTTCCAGGATGTTTTTTACAATGGAAAGTCCAAGGCCTGTTCCCAGACGTTTGCTTTTGCCTGATTTATCAGCTTTAAAAAATCTTTCCCAGATATGCTTCATATCCTCTTGTGAAATACCTTCCCCGGTATCCGAAACCTCTATTCTTGCTTTTTTGTCATTTGTTTCTATGTTTATTACTACGGATGCACCAGTTTCGCTATGGTTTAAGGCATTGTTTAGAAGGTTGTGCAGTACTTGTTGTATCCTTGCTTCATCACCTTTAACAATTATGGGGCCGTGACTTTTTACCAGTAATCTTATACCTGTTTGGGTGCTTATGAGTTCATATCGTTCGGCTATGTTTTTTATAGTATTGTTCAGGTCAAAATCAGCTAAATTCAGAGCTCTTATGGCCGACTGCATTTGTGAAAGGTCAAGGATGTCATCTACAATTGCTCCAAGCCTTTGGGCTTCTTCAATAATTATTTCCAACTGCTTTGCCCTTTTTTCCTCATTGCCACCGGTCACATCCCGGATGGTTTCAGCATAACCTCTTATAAGGCTTAATGGAGTACGGAGTTCATGGGAAACATTGGCCACAAAATCCCTCCTGAGCTGTTCGATTTTTGAAAGCTCCTCACCAAGGTGATTTATTGCCAGAGAAAGTCTTCCGATTTCATCTCTGGATTTTGTTTTAAGCCGAATACCCAGGTTTCCGGAGGCCATTTCGCCTGTGACTTTGGTAATGCTGAGTATAGGTTTAATAAAGGCTCTTGCCAGAATAAAGGATAGAAGCAACGCCACAAAAAACAGAATAATGCTAATATATAGTAGT
>CAYXPB010000346.1:0-4825 GCA_964466645.1 uncultured Acetivibrio sp.
CTTAACATATGAATGTGTGGATTAAAAAAGTCCGCCCGATAGGGCGATAAGTTCAAAGATTTCAGTATAGGAAAGAAAATGGTAATAGGATTTATCATTGTATCAGCAATAGCGTTGGTTGTGGGTATTATAGGATTTTATGGAATGAATCAGGTTATGAATGGACAAAAGATTATTGGAAATGAAGCTTTACCGGCAATTGATAATTTACTAACATTAAATGAAGCTTCAACTGCTGTTTTATTAGGTGAGCGAGGTCTAATAAATAGACGAATGATGGATACTGATGTTAGAAATGCACAATATGCTTATATTGAAAATGCGTTTATAAGAGCTAATGAGTCATGGAGCAAGTATTCCGATATGCCGAAATCTAAAAAAGAGGAAGAAATTTGGAACAAGCTAAATGGTTATTGGAATGATTTTAAAAATAAAGATGAAGAGTTGATAGCTATATCAAGAGAAAAGGATAAAATTCTTGCATCTGGTATTGGAGAAGATGATGATAGAATAGTTAAGCTAGATGAGGAAACGTTTGCAATATCACTTGAATCAAGGGAAAAGTGGCTTTCTGTTAATGATACAATAGGAGAGCTTGTTAACGAAGCTAAAATAATATCACAGAAGGCAAAGGAAGAGGGCCAATCAACTTACAATTTTGTTGCTATATTATTAGTATTGACAATTATTATTGGAGTTGTTATTGCCATAATTTTAGGAGTTTCTATCTCAAGAATGATAAGCAAACCTGTTGCGGAATTGGTAGATATTTCTCAGACAATTGCTAAGGGTGATTTGAATGTAGAGGTAAAAGTAAACTCAAAAGATGAACTTGGAAAACTTGCGGAAGCTTTTAAATTAATGACTAATAATATAAATGAGACAATGGAAAAGATTAATTTTTCATCGGCCCAAGTTAATTCAGGTGCTAGGCAGATATCTGTTTCTAGTCAGGCACTAGCACAAGGGTCGACAGAACAGGCAAGTTCTATTCAAGAGATAACAGCATCTTTAGAGGAAATCGCTTCTCAGACAAGGCAAAATGCAACGAATGCAAGTAAGGCAAATGAACTGGCTCTGTCAACAAAAGAAAATGCCATTGTGGGGAATGAAAAGATGAAGGACATGCTAAAATCAATGGACGAAATAAACCAATCATCAAACAATATATCAAAAATAATTAGGGTTATAGATGATATTGCATTTCAGACTAATATACTTGCCTTGAATGCAGCAGTTGAGGCTGCAAGGGCTGGTCAGTACGGGAAAGGATTTGCTGTAGTTGCAGAAGAGGTGAGAAATCTTGCTGCAAGAAGTGCAGATGCCGCTAAGGAGACTACTGCAATGATAGAAGGTTCTATAAGAAAAGTTGAAATAGGTACGAACATGGCTAATGAGACAGCTAGCGCACTAAACCAGATTGTTGATGGAATTACTCAAGCAGCAGAATTAGTTGGAGAGATTGCAATGGCATCTAATGAACAGGCATCTGGTGTGGCCCAGGTTAATCAGGGAATCACGCAGGTTTCACAAGTTGTTCAGACCAATTCTGCAACATCGGAGGAGAGTGCAGCAGCAAGTGAGGAATTGGCTAGCCAAGCTGAATTGCTAAAGGAAATGGTTGGCAGGTTTAAGTTGAAGAGCTCAAAGAATTTTGTGGTTGGTGGAAGTATAGACTCTGAAATAATGAAAGCTCTTGAAGAGGTAATGGAAAAGAAATCAAAGAATAATGTGACAAATAAAAATAATACTGATATGAAAGAGTCTGAAAAAAAGGCTTTGGTAGGCGACGTAATAAACCTTGAAGATAAAAACTTTGGTAAATACTAATCAGTTTATAATCTTAGGTGTTGCAAAATAGGACTTAATCGTATAGTCTTATTATAATTGAAAGCTATAGGGTTAAGAATTATTTTGCAACACTACGAATTTAATAGTAATAAAAGCAAATATACCTATTTCCAAAATAACAATTGAAATGGGTGTATTTGCTTTTATTATATTAACGATAGTCTTTTATTCTACTATTTTATAGTATATCTTTGCGGTTAGTGCATAAACCAGTCCATAAATAGCTGAAAATACAAGCAAAGTAACTATAGTACACCAGAAGAAGAGGGGCACATTTGTAAGGTTCATTAGTGCAAGAAGCTTAGTGATCATTTTGAAGGATGCTGCAATATGGACTGCTGCTGCTATAATAGGCAGAAAGAAAACTTTAAGTACCTGTGAACGGACGGTAGCTTTGATTTCACCGTGGCTCATGCCTACCTTCTGCATGATTTGGAAGCGCTCTTTGTCATCATAACCTTCGGATATTTGTTTGTAGTATATAATTAGTGCTGTTGCCATCATAAATAATGTACCTAAAAACAATCCGAGAAACAAAAAACCTCCGTAAAGCGTGTAGAATTGGTTTGCACGCATTTGCCTAGACTGCATATAGTTGACATAGTGAGAACCGATACTACCGTCATCTAAGGTGTATTCAACCTTATCTCTAGTTGCATTATCTACGGCCTTAGCACAGGTAATTTTTTCATCATCTGTACCGTCGATGTCAAGAGATATTTCATACTTAAGCTGGCTTGCATACTCACCATAAGCCTCAAGTTGATTGTTCGTTATCTGTGACAGTAATGTATCGCTGCTTAATACAATAAAATGGGCATTAGCTAAAAACACAGCATAGTCACTCGTCATAGGGAAGCTTTCAAAACGGTCTTTAACAGTATAAGTTTTAGCAAAAAGAGTAAATTTATCGTTAATTTGACGCTTGTTACTGCAGATTAGAACATCATTTCCTGAAATATTAGCTATTTCTCCTGTAAGATGAGTATATTCATCTGCTGTAATGAAGGTTAAGACTTCTGAGTTTCCATATTCATTTTGAATATTGCTGCTAAATTGACCGTTATCATAGGACATTGTAAAGGTTAAGTATTCGTAATCATTTAATTCTTTCACCGTTCTTCCTTGAGAAGATACTGTATCAAGAACAGATTGCAGGAGTTTATTTCGCTCGCTGTTTTTATCCTCAAAGGGTTTACGGACTGTAATATCATAAGGAAATCTGTTGGCAAGAGCGTCTTCAGCGCCAATGTACAAAGACACAGTACCGGTTACCATTATTAGAACCATAGTGGATAAAATGCATATATTGGCAAGACCTGTTGCGTTTTGCTTCATGCGATAAATCATTCCCGAAACCGATGTAAAATGCTTTGTTTTATAATAGTAATTCTTATTCTTACGCAGCAGTTTCAAAAGTGCAATACTACCTGCGTTAAATAGAAAATAAGTGCCGATTATTACGAGAATCACTGCTACAAAGAAAAGCATTATGGCATCTAGAGGGGATTCGGTTGTAATAGCGATATAGTAACCGATTCCAAGGCATATCGAACCTAAAATAGCCATAACCAGTTTGGTTTTTGGCTCTTTTTCTCCTTCGTTTCCACCTTTAAGAAGCTCAATTGGCTTTGCAAGCTTTATTTGAAAGAGGTTTGACAAAAGAATGAGTAAAAAAATTATTGCGAACAGGCATAGGGATAATTTAATTCCATGTACCGATATAGAGAAGCCAAAGGTTACTTTAAAGCTCAGAAATTTTGTATAGATCAAAAGAATGAGCTTTGATAAAAGAATTCCGAAAAGTAAGCCTGTAATGATAGAAACAACACAGGTCATTATAGTTTCATAAAATAGAATTATCGCAATATGCCGTTTTTCCATACCGAGGATATTGTAAAGGCCAAGTTCTTTTTTTCGGCGTTTTATTAAAAAACTGTTTGTGTAAAATAGAAAAATAGCGGCAAATATTCCTATTACGACAGTGCCTAATCCCATTATTTGTGCGAGAGCGTCAGTACCGGGCATTTTATTAATACCTTCGTTGGATTTAATAAAGCACATAATATAAAACATTGCTATTGTGCCTATACACGTCAGAATATAAGGAAAATAGAATTTTCCGTTCTTTTTTATAGTGGTTACAGCGAGTTTGGGGTAAAACAGCTTACTCATGACCATCACCTCTTGTGCCTTCTGTTGCAAGTATTGTCAGGGTATCGGATATTTTAGCAAACATATCCTCTTTACTCATATTTGCACGATAAATCTGATGGAATACTTCACCATCCTTAATGAAAAGAACCCGTTTTGCATGACTCGCGGCCTTAACACTATGGGTAACCATGAGGATAGTTTGACCATCATTGTTGATTTTGCTAAACAGGCGGAGCAATCCATCGGTAGCATGAGAATCAAGTGCCCCGGTTGGTTCGTCTGCCAAAATTAGCTGTGGATTTGTAATTAGAGCCCGGGCAACAGCTGCTCTCTGTTTTTGGCCCCCTGATACTTCATATGGATATTTTAAAAGTATATCAGTTATGGCAAGTTTTGATGCTATGGGTTTTAAACAGCCATTCATTTCATCGTAGGATTTACCGGATAAAACAAGGGGAAGAAATATATTATCCTGTAATGAAAAGGTGTCAAGCAGGTTAAAATCCTGAAAGACAAAGCCCAAATTATTACGGCGGAAGGAGGAAATTTCCTTTTCCTTTATTGAAACTATATTCTTACCGTTTAACAAAACATCACCGCTGGTAGGTTTGTCGAGGGAAGCTATGATATTTAGCAATGTAGTTTTGCCGGAACCGGATTCTCCCATGATTGCAACATATTCACCCCTTTCAACTGAAAACGAAACGTTGGTAAGTGCTTGGACATGGTTATTCCCAAAGCGGGAGGAATATATCTTTTTTACATTATTATAACCATGCCTTTCGCTTTACTCAAGGCACAAAACGTAATTAAAAAG
>CAYXPB010000347.1:0-4811 GCA_964466645.1 uncultured Acetivibrio sp.
AATTTATAGTTCAAACCCAATCATGAAAGCTTAAAAGCTTTCAAACAGAGGAACATTATTTTGCAGTGCAAAAAATGTAAATCAGCTTTTTTGAAACACCAATTGACCAGTTGTTTTTTTGAATCACCTAAAAAGATAAAACTGTAAATTTAGATGGATTTGATGCAATTTAGCAATAGATAAGTAACAAGGACAATATATACAGATACAGTTTTTTATACCTAAAGGAGTGAGAGCAATTAAGGTGTTTGAAGAGGCTCGTATAGGGCATTTAGTACTAAAAAACAGAATAATTAGATCTGCTACTTTTGAAGGAATGTGCAATGAAGAAGGAAAAACCAACAGTGATTATATAAAGCTTTATTCAAAGCTTTCAAAGGGAGAAATTGGTGGTATAATTACTGGATTTTCATATATAAGCCAAGAAGGCAAAGCTATGCACCCCGGACAGGCGGGTATTGATAACGGTGACAAAGCCGAAGGCTACAGAGAAGTTACCGATATTGCACATCAAAATGACTGCAAAATATTCATGCAGATAGCCCACACAGGAAGACAAACAAAGACTGTTAAAACTGGTATGCCTGTGGTTGGAGTTTCGAGGGAAAAATCGTTTTATTTTGGAGAAAAACCAAAAGTTCTTAATACAAATGAGGTCTATGAGCTGGTTAAAAAGTTCGTTGAAGCGGCTTTATATGCGCAAAGGGCAGGATTTGATGGTGTACAGCTTCATTGTGCCCACGGGTATTTGATTCATCAGTTTATATTGCCTTCAATTAATAATAGAAGTGATGAATTTGGAATTGACAAAAAGAGTGGGCTAGGAACTAAGTTCCTAGAACTTATAATTGACGGTATCAGAAAAAGGTGTAATAAGGAATTTGCAATACTTGTGAAAGTCAGTGGAAGTGATGATTATATCAATAGATTTAAATCGGCACATTTTATTGAACTAATCAAATTTTTAGATAGCAAAAAGGTAGATGCAATTGAAGTAAGCTACGGGACAATGGACTATGCCCTAAACATATTTAGAGGGGATATACCTTTAGATGTTATATTGTCAAATAATCCTGTTTACCAGGTAAATAGCAGAATAGGCAAAAGACTTTGGAAAACCCTTGTGTATCCTTTTATGAAGAAAAAGTTTGTACCTTTTACGCCTTTGTATAATCTTGAGTATGCAAAGCTTGCAAAACAGGAAACTGATATTCCTGTTATTTATGTTGGAGGAGTCAGACGGGGAGAAGAAATAAAGAGTTTGGTAGAAGAACATTATTTTGATTTTGTGAGTTTGTGCAGACCCTTTATATGTGAACCGGATTTTGCAATAAAGCTTATGGGCAATGAACATTACAATTCTAAGTGTATAAATTGCAATGTATGTGCGGTAATGTGCGATTCAGAGGAGCTTACACATTGTTACAAACCTTTGAATAGGGAATAGATTTATGAATCAAATTTTAAAGTGTACTTTAGTTTTATATAGAGGAAGGGGAAATTAAAATGAATATAGAGGAAAGCGTTTTAAAAGTTGTTGAGGAGAACTTAGAAGGGGATTTCAAGGTTACAATAAAAAGCATACTAGTTGATGATCTTGGAGCTGACTCTTTCAATATAATGATGATAATTGCGGGATTGGAAGATGAATTTTCAATAGAAATCAGTGAAGATGAATTCTTCGGAATTGAAACGGTTGGGGATATAGTAGATAAAATAAAACTGTTTTTTTCTCAGAAAGAAGGTGAGTAGGTATGTATTTGGATAATTTCTATGAAAGATTTAAAGTGGACAAAGAAGTGGCATATAAGGCAAAGTTTAATCCTTACTACAATTGTGTTGGGTCAGGCCTTGACGATCCATTGATTATTGAAGGTGAAAAATATATAAATCTTGCGGCAAACAACTATCTAGGTCTTGGGGCAGATGAAAGGGTAAAGAAGGCTGCAATTGCAGCAGTTGAAAAGTATGGGGTTTCGCTGTGTGGAACACCAGTGGCTACTGGTTATATAGAATTGTATAGAAATGTTGAACGAAAACTTTCTTCTTTTGTAGGCCTTGAGGATACAATTATATTTCCCTCCTGCTATCAGGCAAATAACGGTTTGTTTACTGCTATTTGCGGTAAAGAAGACTTGATTCTAGTAGATCATTATGCTCACTCTTCGCTTATAGAAGGCATTAGGTGTGTTGGATGTAAAATCAGACCGTTTCTGCACAACAATATTGAGCATCTCGAAAAAAATCTTAAAAACTCATCGAAATATCGAGAGATATTTATAGTTACCGAATCTGTTTTTTCCACCGAGGGAAGCATTGCACCGCTAAGAGAAATCTATGAGTTGGGTATGAAGTATAACGCTTTAACAATTGTGGATGATTCCCATGGCATAGGAGTTGTTGGCAAAGGTGGAAGGGGTATATTACAAGAGTCTGGTATAGAAGATTTTAAAGGCATTTACACGGCGTCTTTAGGAAAAGCTATTGCTTCCACGGGAGGGATTATTTCGGGGAACAAGGACATTATTGAATATTTGAGATATTATTGTCCTCAACTTGTCTATTCTACAGGAATAGCGCCGGCTATGTTGGGTGCAGTACAAGAAGTTTTAGATATTATTGAAAAGGATTTTGAGAACTTAAGCAAAAAACTATGGAATTACAGGGATACAATCAGAAACAGTCTCTTGTTAAACGGATTTGATTTATGTGAGGGGCAGGCTCCCATAATATCGGTTAAAACAGGCGATTCCTTAAAAACCATACTGCTTTCAAAGAGTTTTTACAATAAAAAAATATTAACCACACCTTTTATAGAACCATCAGTTCCTCGAAAAGAGGGAAGATTAAGGTTGATTGCTAGCGCCAATCTTTCACCAAAAACCATTGAGAAAGTTACTGAAATGATAGATGAGATTGGAAGAGAATTATGAAATGCTTCTTTATTCTAAATCCCGGTTCTAAAGGTGGAGCATCAAAAAAGCTGTTTGAGCGAATTTTCAAATTGTTAGATAAAGCTAAAGTGGATTACAAATACAAAATTACTGTTTCTTTAGGAGATGCCTTTATATATTCGAAAACTGCCAATGTCGAGGGTTATGATGTGATTGTGGCAGTTGGAGGAGATGGCACTATAAACGGGGTGTTGTCAGGTTTTTACAACGATGACGGCAGTAGAATATCTAAAGGAAAAATGGGAGTTATTTATACAGGTACAAGTCCGGATTTTTGTAAAAGTTATGGAATACCAACAGATGTAGAAAATGCTGTAAAAATTCTTTTGCAAAATAAAAGCCAGAAGATTCAGGTTGGAAAGATAGTGCTGGCTAAAGAATATATGAAAGAATACGAAGATAAATTTGTGGATCACAGTGATAAGTTCAAAACCTGTTATTTTGCGTGTTGTGCAAATATAGGTCTTGGAGCCCAATTAGCGAGAAGAGCAAATAGTGGAATTCGAAGTGTTTTGGGGGATTATTTAGGTACATTTTCTGCACTTATTAAGACGCTGTTTTGTTATAAACCAAGTGACTTTTATGTGATTGCAGATGGAAAACGCGAGAAAATTGAAAGAGCTCATAACATATCTATTGGTAGATCCTTTTATATTGCCTCGGGGATAAAGGTGAAAAATACCCTTAAACAAGGTGATGGGCTTTTATATAGACTTTGTGTCAAAAATATGGGTTTGAAAAATTGTTTTTCTGTTGTGAAAAAGATATATAGCGGAAAAGAGATTGTTAACAATGATATTTTAGACCTTGATTATACAAAAACAATAGAAATATGTGGAAACAATATTAATCCGGAAGTTGAGTTTGATGGTGATCCGGCAGGGTTTTTACCTTGTAGTATTGAAGTCGCAGCTGATGGGTTGGATGTTGTTAGTGAGGTTTAAAAGGATGAATGAAAAAGATTTGATAAATTTGGTGGCAAGTTTAATGCCAAAGTCGGATGTTCAGGAAAACAGTTTATATGAATGTGACTGTGAGATTGTAAACTTAGGGGATAGGAAACTTCTTGTCAATATTGATGAGTTTTCCCATGAAGACTATTTTAGAGAACATGATGCCTATGCTTTAGGCAGGAATATGGCATTAGGGAGCATTAGTGATATATATGCAGCGGGTGGAAGGCCGACTTTTTACCTTCATAGCATGGTTGTTTGTGATTGTTGGGATGAAAAATATATTAGAGGAATGTCTCAGGGCATTTCAGATGTTTTAAAGGAGGCGGGTGTTGCCTTCCTCGGTGGGGATATGGGCAAGTCAAAGTGTTGGAGATATACAGGTACAGTCATAGGAGAACATGACGGAGAACCCCTTAAAAGAAGTGGTGCTAGAGATGGTGATGCCATTTATATAACCGGTGAGGTAGGTGCCGGTAATTTGGAAGCCTTTTTGAATCTTTATTCGGACAATCCATTGATATCAAAAGCGGCAAAGGGATTAAAGGTTTTGTTTAATCTGAGGCAAAGGGAAGCAATGTTAATAAACAAGTATGCAACAGCTTGTACAGATACAAGTGATGGAGCGTATAACGGCATAAAAAATTTATGTAACATGAGTAAAACCGGCTTTTTACTTAGAGATATTCCCTATATGAAGACAGGAATAATTTTATCAAAAATAGCCTCAATTCCAAAGACCCTTATGTTTTTGGGAGAGTGTGGGGAATATGAGCTTTTGTTCACAGTTAAAGAATCGGATGAAAAGAAACTTTTGGACGAGGCACAAAAGAAAGGTTTTAAATTCTATCGTATAGGCACAATGTGCGATACATCTAACATGGTACTAGTTGAGGGGAAAAGA
>CAYXPB010000348.1:0-4775 GCA_964466645.1 uncultured Acetivibrio sp.
TAATCACGCTGTACCACCCTTTCAAAGGGTGGTTTGATTTTGCCCCTATAAGGGGCTTTTTACTTGCAACGCCTAAAGGCGTGGTTTCACAAGCCTTATTACTTGCTAACCCTTAAAGGGTTTTTATTCTTGCATTATCTATCTTCCAATTTGTCTGTTTCTACCTGATTCTTTATATACTTTCTTATTTCTTCTTCATTTCTTCCCACTGTGTCAACATAATAGCCTTTTGCCCAAAAATGTCTATTCCCTTTACTTTTAAATCTTGGATGCCTGTCAAATATCATTAGTGCACTTTTACCTTTTAAATACCCCATAAACCCTGAAACACTTTCCTTTGGGGGAATTTTTAAGCACATATGTACATGGTCGACACAAACAGCACCTGCGACAATCTGTACTTTTTTATATTCACACAGTTTTTTCAATATTTCCTTGATATCTTCCTTTACCTCTTTATACATTACTTTTCGTCTGTATTTTGGTATAAATACTATGTGGTACGTGCAATTCCATTTTGTATGTGTTAAACTTGAGTTATCCATTTGGATGTTGTCCTCCTCTTTTATGACTTTGGCTTGCGAAACCTTTGTCATTATATCAGAGGAGGACTTTTATATCATACTTATAAGCACTCCTTTTTGAATTCTCCCACGCATAGCGTGGGGTTTAATGTGATTAATTAACGCTTTATCCGATAAACAAATGCTACTATATGAAAAATATTATTTATGGTAAAATATTTTTATGTGACTTTTCTATAAAATATGGTTAGCTGTATTTTGATTGTTGGATTTACTAATTATCAAAGGGCTGACAGCCCGGAACGGAGAGTATTATGAGAGCACTATTTATAGGTGGAACAGGAACAATCAGTACTGCAATTTCAAAAAAGCTTGCACAAACCGATTGGGAGCTTTATGTTCTTAACCGAGGTAACCGAAATTCTGAATTGCCCGAAAACGTTAAGTGCATTAAGGTTGATATTGACAATGAAAAGGATACGTCAGAGAAATTGAAGACTTTGGAATTTGATGTTGTATGTGATTTTATAGGCTTTGTACCGTCACAGCTTGAACGTGATTATCGCTTGTTCAAAGACAGGACCGGTCAGTTCATGTATATAAGTTCGGCGTCAGCCTATCAGAAGCCGCTTGCCAACTACAAAATCAATGAGGGTACACCGCTTGCAAATCCATACTGGGAGTACTCACGCAATAAGATAGCTTGTGAGGATTTTCTGATGAAAATGTACCGTGAAAACGGCTTTCCTGTCACTATTGTAAGACCTAGTCATACCTATGATGAACGTTCTGTTCCACTTGGGGTTCATGGAAAGATGGGCAGCTGGCAGGTGATAAAGCGCATGCTAGAGGGAAAGCCTGTTATAATTCATGGTGATGGGACTTCTCTATGGACAATGACGCACAACAGCGATTTTGCAAAAGGATTTATTGGACTTATGGGTAATATTCACGCAGTAGGTGAGGTGTTTCAGATTACTTCTGATGAAACACTGACGTGGAATCAGATTTATAAGTCCATTGCAAGATGCCTTGGTGTTGCTTTCAAACCCTATTATATTCCGTCTGATTTTCTTTCGGCTGTAAGCAGCTATGATTTTACAGGTAGTTTAATTGGAGATAAGTCAAATTCAGTGGTTTTTGATAACAGTAAGTTAAAAAGTGTCGTTCCGGATTTTAATGCGACAATTAGATTTGACAAGGGCATTAAAAATACAATCAGATATGTACTTGAACACCGTGAATGCCAGATAGAGGACATAGAATTCGATCAATGGTGTGACAGGGTAATTAATTCACTAGAGAAGGCTAAGAGAGAGAGCTTAGCGTGAATAAAAACTTCGGGACACTGCTGTACCTGAGTTCTGCAGCTTCAGTTCCTTTTTCATTTACATCAATTACAATCACTCTCTATCTTTTCATCAAGTCAATAGTAACAATTATAACGTACGGTTATATAAAAAGGTTACACCGGTAAAATAATTTTACTGGTGTAACCAAAGATGTGCTCTAAAACCGACACACAGCTAACCTCAAAGATTAATCCTTATGCTTATCCGAATGCTTCTTCCTAAATAAGGACAGTCCTCCGAATCCACTGATAATAGCTTAGAAGGAAGTCTTTTCCTGAAATGAAAATATCCACTTCTTGAAACGCCTAATATTTTCAGCACTCTGCAGATATCGGTGGCACTAGTAAGAAATTTACAAACATGTTCAATAAGTATGAAAAGCTGGAGTAAAGGAAATTTGGCTGGTAGAGCTGGAACAGAAACTTGTAAGTGTCTTTGTATTACAGACTAACGGAAGATACGGCAGACTGGGATATATTCAGATGAAGATAAATTTCAAGTAGCAGGGTCTCCTGACCTTGTAATTAATTTAGGTACTGTATTTGAAAAAAAGTCTAGCCTTTTATTTCAAAAGGTATGTTCTTGAGTATATAAATAAGCAAGGAGAAATTATTTGATGGGTATTTGTGGAGATGTTAAAAATGTTATACTAATAGAGAAGTAGAATAAATTCATTAGGGAGTTAATCATGGAACATAGTGAAAATAATGAGATTAGGTCTATACGCATACTTCTAAATACTGCATTTATACTGCAAATGGTATACTTTGCTATAAATCTCTTGGTCAGTATCATGCCGAAGGCGTTTTTGACGTATACAAATAGTAATGCTTTAAACTTTGAACATACTATGGACTGGCCTAATGTGATAAGTTTGGTATTGACAACAGGGATTTTTGCAGTGCTTTATGTCATCTTTTCTCATAAGATTAAGACAGGTTCAGAATCCACTGGTGGTTTTGGTGTTTTACTCGGTGCGGGTCTGTTCTTTGCCTTTTACATAATTCCTCGCGTAATGGGTATCGTTGGTAATTTTGTCATGCTGAAAAAAGTGACATCTAAAGAAATTACAAACGAAACATACGCTGCAATAATATCATTAAGATCGATACTGTCGTTTTTTGGTGTTTTATCTACGGCAGCAGTTGTTTTGTTATGTTGTGCTTATTCCATGTATTGGTTTAGGGTGAAATATTGTCTTTATAAAAAATAGTTCTGTTGTAAAAATCCATTCATATGAGAAAGGATTCAAAAAAATACTCTCACGAAGCCGGTGGGTGAGTACTTTGGATTGAAGAGTTATATGTAATAGTGTGCTAATTCACTAGCGTCAACCTATAGGTTAGTGCTAGAATATAGATAGAACAAGATAAATTGTTGAAGTTTAATAAATTTGAAAAGGTCGGAGTTAAAGAATATTGGATTGTTGAACCAGAAGATGGAATATTGTTTCGAGAAAGAAACAAGAAAATGGTAAGGATAAGTTTCGAGATGCGATATATGTTTGGGAAACAGATTTAAAGAAGCTTAATTTTAGTTTAAGAATAATTGGCTAGGTAATACAAGTTTATACCGGTTGTTTTATTGATTAAATAGTCCAAAGAATAATTACACGGAGCATGATTACTGATGAATCAACTTAAGATTATTAATAGCATAAATGATGAAATTAAGGTTGGTTTTGTTATAACTATTGCGGGAAATTATTGCCAAGTTGGTAATATTGGGTTAATGCTTCAAGATGTGTTGTCTTGGTTAGCAAAGAAGGTATAGGCGGTATCGTTTGATTAACCCTTGGCCCTATAAGGATTGACAGGTTTATTATGCGCTCCAAGTTCTCTTATTGAAATTATTCATCCTTTTCATTGCGTTTTTTAAAGTAGAAATATAATCCGACAATACATATAATTAGGCCTGCAATCGCGGGCTTTAAAATAGATAAGCCAGCTTCACCGCTAAATATAATACTCCAAAGAACTTTCAGTATTGCTGCACCTATTACAGTTCCCAAAAGCAATTTCCAGTTTCTCTTCCATGCAGCTATGATAAGTATTACAAAGAAAATTGGTACTAAAATGCTTATTAATATTTTAGGGGTAGTCCATAAACCCTTCAAATATTCCATCTCATATGAGAGAAATGATATTACTTGAGGACTGCTTTCCATAGGAGCGGGAAACCAAAACATACTTGTAAACAATGCAAAAACAGATGCAAATATACCTGTAAATTTTCTCCTGAAAGCAAAAACAACTATTGGTATAATAAATAACGGTCTAATATACCAGCTTAAAACATTATGGTGTCTTTCAAATGCCCAGTTAAAGAAGGGTTCATTTGTTAAAAAGAACAATAGAAATACCACCGTAGAAGCTGCAAATATCATTCCTAATATAAAATCTATTTTTTTATTCATATTAGTTAAAGCTCCCTTAAAAAATATATCCACTACATTAGTATAGATAAACACAATGTGCTTTTTAGCATAAATTCAGAAATCCATAAGCAGATCTATGGTTTTCTATGGATTTACCTTTTCATATTTTTCTTTAACAACTTTCAGATGTTTTCGGTATTGAATATAAATATTATGTGGAGAATATTCTACCCAATCTTTTATACTCAGATGAATTTATTGAACTTTTAATCATAAAGTGGTGTAAAGCGAAAATTCCTAGCCAAAAACTAGGAATCTCCGTTTTTGGCTAGGTGCAGTTCAAATTTTTCCTTTAAAAAATATAGTCCGTTGATAAAAATTTCGATTTTCTGTTCTTCGTCGTTTCACTCAGGATTTTTCGGTTTAGCTCGGTGTTCTTGGCTGCGACCAACGTGCGTATGGAAAATACTCTTAGTGCATCACTTACGGATAACGTTCCATCTGCCGAGTCCTTTCTCCCGG
>CAYXPB010000349.1:0-4724 GCA_964466645.1 uncultured Acetivibrio sp.
GGTAATGACTAAAGGTTTAAGGTTTTTAAGTCATGAGCGAAGCGAATTTTCTTGATTCCAGGGTTTTATTTCTTTTAGCCAGACGCAAACTTTAAAAAAACTATAATTTGATTTATCGATTTAGTTTTAAAAATAAAGTACGCATTAACTATCTTTATTTTGCATACTGCTCAAATTCATATTAAACAAATTCACATTTTGGAAATTTCTATTGAAGTTATTATCCATTAGCAAAAGAATACAAATTAATTCCATTTAAAATTCCTTGTCGTATGATATGTCTTATAGTTTATTCAGCAGAGTCAATAAATTAACTCTTTGTTAATACATCGTCAATTCTGTATAAAATGTTTACTTAATTTATTAGAAAGAGTTAATTTTAAACAGGGATTCCTTATATTTTAAAAATCAGTAAAATTATATAGATATTTATGTAGAACTTTCATTATATTTTACTTCGTTTTTAATAGAGAAGTGAGAAGTCTTTTTGCACTAGAATGTCCTCGAAGATAAGAAAGCATTCCTGTAATGAAATAAAATGACCTTTGAAAATAAAAGTACCTCCTGATAAAATACGGGATATAAGGTGTTCGAACGCCTATCCCTAATTAATAATTATCAAATGGAGGTACTTAATATGAATTATACTCAAAATGACAAGATACTGTCAATTACAGAAAAAACCTTAGTTGTAGGAGTGGATATAGCAAAAGAAGTTCATTTCGCTAGAGCTTTTGATTACAGAGGTTTAGAACTAGATAAAGTATTTTCCTTTGAGAATACAAGAGAAGGTTTGCAATTGTTTGAGGAATGGATAAGCAAGGTACAGAGAGAAAAAATAAATATGATGCTGTTGTGGGGATGGAGCCTACGGGACATTACTGGTTTAATCTTGGACATTTCTTAAAAGATAATGAAGTAAGGCTTGTACTGGTGAATCCATTCCATGTAAAGAGAAGTAAAGAGCTTGATGATAATAGTCAAACAAAGAATGACCGCAAAGATCCTAAAACAATAGCTAAACTGATGATTGATGGTAGGTATTCAGAACCGTATATACCAGAAGGTGTATATAGTGAACTTAGGACTGCCATGAATATGAGAGAATCAAAAAGTAAATCACTCATTAGAATCAAGAACCAGATTATTCAATGGCTTGATAAGTACTTTCCTGAGTACTTTGATGTATTTAGTGATTGGGAAGGCAAAGCAGCAGTGATAACATTAAAGGAATTTCCAACACCTGAAAAGATACTATCCACAGGAGTAACAGGCATTGTTACAGAATGGAAAAAAGAAGTAAGTCGTGCAGTTGGGGTTAAAAGGGCTGTAAGACTTATTGAGAAAGCTAAAGTATCCATAGGTATAAAAGAAGGCCTGAATATGGCTCAAAAGGAGCTTGCTGATGCAATTGAGCAGTATGAGCTATATATGAAACAGCTTCTGATAGTTGAATCGGATATTGAAGCTATGGCACTACAAGTTCCCGGTGTAAAGGAAATGCTTACAATAAAGGGAGTTGGAATTATATCAGCTGCAGGTTTTATTTCAGAAGTTGGAGATATTAAGCGTTATATACATCCAAGCCAGATACAAAAGCTTGCAGGATTTAACTTGATTGAAAACAGTTCTGGAAATCATAAAGGTAAAACAACTATAAGCAAGCGTGGACGTTCAAGGTTGCGAAGTCTTATGTTTCGAGTGATAATGCCCATTGTGGCTAACAATAAGGAGTTCAAGCAACTGCATGAACACTATACAAGTAGGAAAGAGAATCCTCTTAGAAAGAAGCAGTCATTAATAGTACTTTGCTGTAAGTTAATAAGGATATTTTACGCAATAATAACCAAGAAAGTTGAATATAGCCCAGAGAAAATGCTTAAGGACATAAGTTGTCTACAATTACAGAATGCTGCCTAATAAGATTTGATGAAGTTTTCCACAAGCAACATCAACTAGGACAAAAAAGTTTAGCAAATCCACAAGCCTAGAAATAACTGATTCTTCAGTAACAATGGCTATGGAAAATGCAAGGAAATAGATCACGAGTTTTTAGAATGGAAATTTGACAAATAAAGCTGGGATTAGTCAGTGTATAATCACTCCATTAGGGCATAGACCCGGTAAGAAAGCATAAACTGACATCCGCCTCTTGGATAGACTGAACGAAGGAATTTAGGACATTTGATCCTGCGAGACATGAAAGGGTAAGTTACCAGAGTAATAGCGGACATCCGATAGCGACTATAAAATTATAAAATTTACTTATTCTTATTAAGGTCGCCCTATGATATCCATATTATTCAAATTTTAGATGGCCTATCCACAAGGCTTTTTTTGACAATTACGAAATTCTAAGATTGAATGAGATATTTAAAGAAAATTAAAGATTATAGAGGAAGGAGTAGTCCAATATTTGCGTATCCTGTCTACCATGAAATCTGCTGTTACAGATTATGTTGCAAGTAGCTATAAGTGGTAACGATGGAGATTTGTTTTCTATAGGACAGGAGGCACTTTCTAACATTCAAAAGCAGTATTTGGTGCGAAGTCAGATTGCATTATTGGCAGCTAGTGCAAGTTTGCGGTTGGGAAAACAGGAAGAAGCAGAAGAGTGCTGGGTGGAAGCGTTTAGATCAGATACAAAAACTGTTCATTATCTTCGAGTGATTTGTGAGAGTTTAGATAATTCAAGACATAGAGAGTGCTTAAAAACAATCTATATTTCAGAATTTGAAAAAGCAGAGGAAGAGAAAAATCGGAGTTATCAATTTGGTGAATTAAGCGTGAACATTATGGATAGTTACTCATATTACATTATGGCTTTTTTTGACGGAGAATTTCAGGATGTAATAAATGTTGGCATGAATGTTAAAGAGGGTTAAAATGTGCACCCTAGTATATTAATTATATTATTATATTAATACGTAATTGTCATAGAAGTTTAAATAGAGTAAAATAGCATTATACGGGTTTAGGTGATTCAAAAAAAATAATCGGTCAAATGCCATTTCAAAAATCTGATTTGATGGGGTTTTGTGACTTGATTATTGTAGTGGTTTCTTTTGAAATTGCTTTCTAATAATACTTATAATTATAGTTTTTAGGGTGGTGGTGATGGATTACACTTTTTACAATACTTTTATAAGTTTTTTAAGAGGAGTGGGTTAGAGAAATATATTAATATTGAGCAAGTGTGTCTAATTAATTTTATAAGGGAGAGAAAATATGAAAAAAATACTATTATTTTTGGTGGTCGTAAGTATGCTTACATGTTCATCATTAGCTAGTGTATGTGCTGCTTCTGCAGCTTCTTTGCCAAATTCGAACGCATACCCATATGGTATAAAATCTTTAGCAACTGACCAGAATGATGTTAATGCTATGTTGCTCCGAGAATGGGAAGATTGGAAAAGCAGTCGTATAACCACAAGTGGAGCAAGTGGTTACAGAAGAGTACAAACATCAGAAACACAGGATTTTACAACTTGTTCTGAGGGAATGGGTTATGGTATGTTGCTCTCAGTTTATTTTAATGAGAGGGAATTATTTGATGATCTTTACAGGTACGCCAAGAAATACTTTAATTCTACAGGACTTATGGACTGGTCCATTGGCGCAGATGGTAAAGTTGCTTCAACAGGAGCTGCAACTGATGGTGATGAAGACATGGCAACAGCACTTGTGTTTGCACATAAAATATGGGGTTCAAACGGCACCATTAACTACGAACAGGAAGCAAAAACCTATATAAACAACCTGTATAGTTACTGTGTAGAACCAGGGACATACGTACTGAAGCCTGGAAATTGGGGAGGTTCCGATGCACTTAATCCTTGTTATTTTGTTCCGGCTTGGTATAGGATTTATGCAGATTTCACAGGTAACAATGATTGGTTAAAAGTAGCGGACAAGTCTTATGAAATTCTGGATCAGATTGAGAAATTCAATAATAATACAGGGCTTGTACCCGATTGGTGTAAAGCTGATGGAACTGAGCAGAGGTTGGCAGTATGGAACGGTGCAAGCAAATATGAATATAGTTATGATGCAGCACGTATGCCATGGAGGATTGCACTTGATTATTCCTGGTATGGTACAGAAAAAGCTAAGGCTTATTGCGACAAAGTTTCTGCCTTCTTCAAAAATATTGGCCCTGAAAGTATTGTAGACGGTTATTCCTTAACAGGTCAAAAGATAGGCCAATACCATAATGCTACATTTGTGACTACAGCTGCTACTAGCTTTCTTACCGGAGGAGATTTTGATTTTGGTCAGGGAATGTTTAATGAGAGCGTGAAAGTTAAGGATACTGAACCTCATGATTATTATGGAAATACTTTAAGAATGCTTACTTTGTTATATATGTCGGGCAATTTCCCGAATTTGTATAACGCTTCAGCGTCACCTACGCCTACTCCTATATCAAACAAATACGTTGTTGGTGATTTGAATGGGGACAATAGTTTTAATTCAATTGACTTCGGTTACTTAAGAATGTATTTATTAGGAACGATTAATAATTTCCCATCTGAATTTGGTATGTTGGCGGCAGATGTTGATGGAAATGGGCAAATTAATTCAATGGATTTTGCATATATGAGGCTGGTCTTAATAGGTATGAAGAATGAATTTCCTAAAAAAAATTAAAGTTTGAAATTTGAAAAATATTATGAAGGACACAATTCTAATAATGTTTTTCCTGATTATGAAACTTGTGATGA
>CAYXPB010000350.1:0-4721 GCA_964466645.1 uncultured Acetivibrio sp.
AAACTAATGAATAAAACCTGTCCTTAGAACATAAGGTTTATGGAATGCTTTATTATTTTTCTCTATTTTACTGTGCGAAAGGGGGACAACAAGGTTTTATCCTTGTTTATTTCCATGAAAAAACTAATTTCTATTTCAACCTTATTTATTTTTGTGCTTATTTTTTCGCAAAATATTCTTTATGCAAATCCGGATTATTTTCAAGAGACATTAAAGGATGTTCACTCCTGTGTTTTAGTAGAGCCATCATCAGGAGAAATATTATTCGCTAAAGATCAAAATCAGATAAGGCGTCCTGCAAGTACAACTAAAATAATGACTGCAATTATTGCGCTTGAAAATGCAGACCTTAAAAAATTATTAACTGTTTCTAAATCTGCGGTTGAAGAAATAGGAGTAGGCGGTACAAATGCAGCTCTTATTCCTGGTGAGAAAATAGTTCTTGAAGATGCTTTAAAACTAATGCTTGTAAGCTCTTCAAACGACTGTGCCAATGTTATAGCAGAAAATGTATTTGGAAGCAAAGAAGAGTTTTTAGTAAAAATGAATGAAAAAACAAAAGAAATAGGAGCAAACAATACTACCTACACAAATCCTATCGGTCTAGATGAAAACGATGGTGTACAGTATTCAAACCAACTCACTACAGCTTTAGATCTTGCACTGATTGCACGCTACGCTATGAACATAGAAGAATTCCGCAACATAGTCTCGCTAAAAACTGTTACTGTTCCCCCTACTAATAAGCACAAAAAGGAAAGAACTTTTTCAAGTACAAATAAAATACTCGATAACACTTACGAAAATTTTAAAATAGCAGGAGTAAAAACCGGATATACAATAAAAGCGGGTAAAGTACTTGTTTCTTTCGCAAAAAACAGTGAAGGACTAGAGTTACTCTCGGTAGTAATGGGAATCAACAGTGATACAGTATTTAACTGTACCGAAGCTTTATTGAAATATGGCTTTTCAAATCCCAATCTAAAAGAGTTTTCAATGAGAGATAAACCTTATAAGGTTGTAATTAGCGGTAAAACATTATTAACCGAACCAATAGTCTCAGAGGATACTGTGTTAGTACCTATAAAGGAATTAGCCCAGTCCCTCAAAATCAATCTTGATTGGATTGAGGAAGATCAAACAATAATTCTTCAAAAGAACGGCAAATTCATCCACATGGGGATTGGTAAAGAATCAGCGTTTATTAACGGTGATAAAATCAAACTTAAGCATGCACCCCTTATAAATAACGGTACAAGTTTGGTGCCCTTCGATTACATTGCAGAAGCCTTTGGTTATGAAGCAAAAATTGATCCGATATATAAAACTGTACAAATTGATAGTCTTCCATTTATGGAAAATAACTTAAGCGTTTCAGAAAGTGTTTACTATTATTCCAATTCCGAACCCTATGAAATTAAAAACATCCAAATCATTGACAACAGGGTTTATATCAATAGCGCTTATATAGATACACTTACACAGCATAAATTTAGCTTGGAGTTTTTCCCCGAAAGCCGAATTGTAGTTATTGACAATATTCCAACATATATCGATAAAAGAACAGAGAAATTTGGCGAATATATATATATTCCATTGTCTGATTTCGCTAAAAACTTAGGAATGAAAGTTTTTTGGGGTGCAAACACCAAAACCATACATATGTTTTACGAAAACCTTTTTGCAAACCCAGACAAAAACATTGAAGATTTAGCTCCTGAGCATTTCGTCTATGCATCTGTTAAGGACAATACTCCCTTGTATAACTCAATAGGAGGAAAAATAACTTCCTACATCAAAGGTGGAAAGGTTGAAATTATAAGAGACAAAGATTATAAGTGGTATTACATTAAAAGCGGAACCATATCAGGGTGGACAAAAAGGGAATATCTGTCCATAGATACAAAATTCAATTCCTCCGAGGATAGCCTGTATTATTCTGAAACGGAATATTTTGTAAACAACCATTTCAATTTGACCAGCCCAACTAATTATCTAATTTGGGTTGATTTAAAGAAACAGCTCATTAATATTTTTACAATAGATAAAGACCTTTGGAAACTAGAAAGACAAATTCCTTGTGCAACTGGGAAGAACATTTCCCCAACAATAAAGGGGACCTTTTCCATTAGCAGTAATCGTGGAACTTGGATGCCTGCCGGAGGGAATATATGGGTAAAAAACTATGTAGGTTTTTATTCATCATATTTCTTTCATTCAGTAAAGGTTAAACGGGATGGATCACTTTATGATGGCACTGTTGGAACAGTGGCATCAGCGGGATGTATCAGAATGCCTCTTGACGCTAGTGAGTGGTTTACAAGAAACATCCCTACCAATACAACCGTATTTATTCGCTAGAGATTAAAAACTTATGGTGTAGAAGTGCTCGGTTTATTATGCTTAAACCCGGTTTAAAAGCCCTTGAGTATCTAACTCAAGGGCTCACTTTATGTACGATTAAAATATAAGTTCCTACGTTATCCTTTAGTTATAAAGTACTAGTTAAGAATATCTTTGATAGTCGAGTTTTGGTTTTCTATAATACCCTTAACTTGCTGTGCAGTATCTTCTTTAATACTATTAACTTCAATCTCCAAAGTTTCCTTTAATTTTTTAATCTTCGAATTCCTATTCCTAGTGTTAATGTTCTTATTATTTACAACTGAACTGATTTCTTGTCTGGTCTTCTTTATCTCTAAATCAATCTTGCTTTTAGCTTGACTTCGTATTAAGGATAAATTCTGTCTTGCCTTTTCCAATTCAAAATTTATTAGTGTAAGTTCCGAACCTAAATTGGATTCTTTATTTAAATAAAGTTTTTCAGAATAATCATACTTAGCTTCTTCAGTCTGGTGCTCCCCTACAACCTTTTCATTATCATCCTCTTTATGTAAATCAAACATGTTTGGATTATAATAGATTGCCCATGGATTATATACATTGTAGTATGGTTGAACCCACGGATTATATCCCCCATATGATGGTGGTTCCTCAAATTTTGACGCATCATATCTCGGTTGTTCCCATGGCTTATACTCAATGTGTGGTGTCGCTTCAGGTGTCGGGGTTACCTCAGGTGTCGGGGTTACTTCAGGTGTCTGTAACCAAGGTTTATATTCAATATGTGGTGGCACTTCAGGTTTTTGTGTATCGTATTTTGGCATTTCCCATGGTTTATAATCAATGTGTGGTGTTGCTTTAAGTGTTGGTGTATCGTATTTTTGCGTTTCCCATGGCTTGTATTCGATGCATGGTGTTGCTTCAGGCGTTTGCGTATCGTATTTTGGTGCTTCCCATGGCTTGTATTCTATGTATGGTGTTGCTTCAGGCGTTTGCGTATCGTATTTTGGTGCTTCCCATGGTTTGTATTCAATGTATGGTGTTACTTCAGGCATTTGCGTATCGTATTTTGGTGCTTCCCATGGTTTGTATTCAATGTATGGTGTTGCCTCAGGTGTTTGCGTATTGTATTTTGGCGCTTCCCATGGCTTGTATTCAATGTGTGGGGTTGCTTCAGGTATTGGTGTATCGTATTTTGGCGCTTCCCATGGCTTGTATTCAATGTGTGGTGTTGCCTTTGGAGTCTCGCAATTTGGATGTTCCCAAGGATTATAGTCACTATATGACTTTGTTGCTTCTGGATTTGTTGTTTTATCTTCTTTCTGTACCCATGGTTCATACTCATTATATTGCAGCATTTCATCATGCTTTGATTCTTTGTATTCGGGTTGAACCCAAGGATTTTGTCCGTCATATGAAGGCGTCACATCCGGATTTGGTGTCTTATATTCCTGATACTCCCATGGGTTGTATTGGTTATATGGAGATGTTACATCTATATTTGGCATCTTGTATTCCTCATGCCCCCACGAATTGTATCCACTATAAGATGGGATTGATTCCTGCTCGTGTTCTTTTGCTTCATCCTGATTATATAATGATACTTCTCCATTAGCACCCTTGGCTATAACGTTGCTTCCAATAATATTTAAAATAATTGCTGTTGAAATTGTTATAATACCAAGTTTTTTCACACTAATCCCCCCCATTCCCTAAAAAAAATAAATAAGGCGGTTTTAAAAAATATCCGGTCAATTTACATTTTTAAAACTCAACTCTCTTGGGTCTAAACTATAAAAAATTGATCAGCGATCTTTTTAAACTCCCAATATATCCGTCTAAAAGTAATTATACCATTTAATACACTATGATACCAGTATTAACTAAATAAATATTATCTAAGTTGTTTCAAGAAATTCATTAGTTAGTATATAGAGTTCCAACCTAATAAAACAACTTTTTATAACACCCGTTGACCAGTTGTTTTTCTGTAATCACCTAATTTGCGTCAATACATCTTTTACTTTCTTTTCGAGTTTATCAAGTTCTTCTTGTGCTTTTTTATTTCCAATTTTCTTAATTTCATCAGTTTGTTTTGCTAAATCCAATCCGATTTGCTTTATTTTGTTTATCTTTTGCTCACTGCTGATGCTTGTGTCAGTTTTTATTTTAGAAATTTCCGTATTTGCCTTATCTGTTTCAAACGCAATATCTGCAGCTACTTGTTTCTGAATATTTTGTATCACTTTTTGAGTTTCAATGTTTGCAGCTTCAATAGACTTAATTTTATCAATATCTTCAATTCCATCAATAGACAAATCTATATCTTCTTCATACAGTTCATTGCTGTTATTGTCAATATTATTTGTTCTATCCAC
>CAYXPB010000351.1:0-4677 GCA_964466645.1 uncultured Acetivibrio sp.
CTGCCCAATTAAACAGCAGCTCAGAGAGTCGTTCAAACTCAGTCTGCACTATATTAGGCTGTTCCTTTAATGTAATGCCAGTCTGCAAAATCTCCTGTTCCTGTGGTTGCAGAACAGTGATAAGCTCAGCCCTTTGTTTTATGTAGGTTCCACTGTTCTTTGTATTTCTTTTTCATCTTTCTACAAGTATTTACTCGCTTCCTTTATGCTTAACATAGACAGCTTATTTCTGTGCCTTTCAATGAAATTTGCAACCCATGCTGAGTTTACTTTACTATAATCTCTTAAACTCCATCCAATAGCCTTATTAATGAAAAATTCACTTGAACCAAAGTTATTGCAAATAATTTCTTCAAGCAAATCTGCATTAACCTCTTCTTTATATTGAAGTTGGAAATCAATCGCCACTCTTCTCAACCAAATATTATCGTTTTTGCTCCAATCAATCATAGTTTCGGAAAGATCGGGATACTTTTGCACAAGAAGCCCAACTATCCTGTCAAGCGAATCTGAAGTATCCCACCATGATTTTGTAATAATAAGTTGTCTCAATTTATTTAAGTCTTGCTTTAAGATCTTTTTCTGTATTGTAATTAAATATTCTACTCCTGTGTATTGTGCCTCTCGATAGTCTTTTTTCCAACAAACATCAATAAATCCCCAATCAACCTCTTCTTTGGAAGCTGTTTTAATATATGGCTTAATAACTGTAATTAATCTTGGCTTTGGTAATCCTAAAAAAGGAAAATTGTTTTTCATGTACGCAGACATTTTTGCCGCTTGTGTTTCATCTTTTAGACTTTCGAGTTCAATGAATAATTTATCATACCACAACTTCACAACCTCCAAATTTGTACAATTCTAATCATCTTTACTTCGCAATACTAAACAAATGCATGTTATATAAATACTGAAAATTAAAAATAGTGCTCCATTAACCGAATTACCCATTCTGGTATAACAGCATTATTTTTGCAATCATACATTGGATAATACGGCTTAATGTCTATTACAGGAGTATTATTTATGGCATCTAATCCTTTTATAGTAATAATATTTTTGTTAATATTTAGTATTTCTACTGGTGTTATACCAATTGGATTAGGTCGATCTTTGGCTCTTTGTGAAAATATCCCAACCATCGGCATATCTTCACGTCCTTGTGGTCTTCTTACCAAATTTTTTTCAATATTAAAATCCGCTTTATTTAAATAGTAAATCACTATAAGATGTGAAAAATCTAAAAGTCCTGTTAATCCATGCTCATATTGTTCATCTAATATGATTTTAGAAACATCACTCCCCCAATCATTATCCTTCTTATTTTCTATATTGTTTTTAACCAATCTAATTGAGTCCAATTCAATTTTCATCATTTTCGCTCAAATCTTTTCAATCTATTTGTTCAGTATATAAAACATATACGTAATAACCATCTTTTGCTTACGATTCCATTATTCAATATTTTTGTATAGGTGTTACCACGGGAATTATATAAGTTTTTTTGACAAATTTCAACCCATACTTTTCTATCGTAGCCATACATCACCTGTTAAAAACACAAAAGTCCATTTGTTAATTTGAGGCTACTCTTTCTATGCTGAAGAAGCATCACGGAATACTATCATATCAGGTAGTTAGGGAATACTAATGCACTTGACTAAACCACTAAAAATCTTTGCATATCTTTATTTCCTTAGGACTGCATAAGGTCCATTAATTTGGGCTAATGCTTGAAAGTCTTTTCCGTTAATATTAACACGGTTAAATGAGCTGGAAACAAACTGGTCACGCCAACTACCGCCACTTCTAGCCCCCCAGACTTCTGCATTAATATAAACCATGTCATCAACGAAATCTAAGGTGTAACTATAGTGATCATATTCTGACAAATAATTTTGCAGTTGTTCCGCTTTTAATATCAAGGTTTCACTGTTTCCATCGAGTCTACTGCAGTGAATATCACCGTTTTTTTCGTTGTAAAATAGCCATCCATCACCGGTTAAAGTAATCGGGTTGATAGAATCCTTCATTTTCTGCTTACCTGACAAATCCGGATGAATAATATATGATGGACAGCCCATTTCTTGATCTGAGTCTGTATAATAAATCCAATTATCATACGCAAGAAAATTACCCGTGCAAGATATGTTCATTGAAGCTTTGTCTGTTCCATCAGGCTTTATTCTATACATATTACCGTAAAAATAAGCTCCGCTACCTTGATAATCTCCGACACAATAGATCAGCCATTCTCCGCAGACTGATAGCTGTGGAACCGTATACGAATAATCTTCAGGGGATGTATCTGAATCAGGTTTATCTGTTGTAATCACAGTTATCTCACCGTTTTTCATATCGTAGCAGTTGATGCTTACAGTATTATCTCTAGTTAATGTATAATAATACATCTTTCCATCAATTACTGTAAGGTATTTGCAAAATATTGTGTTGTTGGCATCGAAAATTTTCTCAGTTTTAAATGTATTCAGATCGTATTTGTAAAGTCCCTCAAAATTATGGGGTTCCTTAAGAGACTTATCATAGCCCGTGAAATACAGTGTACTGTTATCTGCTTCAAAATATTCAATGGAGCCATTAATCAGCAAGGTCATCTTGCCATTAGAGGGATTTAGTTCAAATGTTGAGGATGGTGCTGAATTATCTGAAGATACATAAAGGCTACCTCCAATTGTCCATATGTGTCGCCCTCCTATGTTCGCTATTTTGCGGCTCATACCCTTAGGGTTCACTGAATAAAGTGCACCCTCACATCTATAATCTTCATATGCTAGATTATCTGTTATGTAATACGTATTTTCACCACATTTTACTACAGCCCCACCATTATTTGAAACGGTATTCTGATTTTGCATAGTACCTTGTGTACTATTTTCATTTGGATTAACAGGCGTTACTGTGGTTAATGTTGTGGGTAGGGTTGTTTGCATAGTCGAAGTATCGATGCTTTTATTTACTTGAGTGTTACATCCAACAATTCCAAACGACACTATACAGCACAAACTTATTAAATATATAATTTCAATTCTTTTCAAATTCAAGTTTCTGTTCATTTTACTTCCTCCTTTTCCGCCTTGTGACCGGCAGGTAAGCTTTGAGCTATCTTATCTAAGTCTAAATCCGTCCAAATCTTTTTAAAAGCCCAATACTTTCAATAGCCCGAAAGCCCTTCCACCAGTTTTCACTCACTCTGAAGTATCTCTCATATTCCTGCATATTATCGAACCAAGTCCATGTGATTCCCCATACATCATCTACTGGTTTAGTTTCAATAATATAGTCTAATTCTTTTTCCATAATATCTTTATTTAATTCATAGTATTCACTTTCAGGTGACCTAATAAAATTGGAAGGCCTTACACCATAGAACTGCCATTTGCTGATATCATGTTCAATGGCCTTCTCTATTTTCTCTCCCATCAGGGTATTAAACTTATTATAATCAAAGCCTGGTACACCCATTTGCTTCATTGTATCTATCAGCTGCAAAAAGCCTTCTAAACCCATATCTCCAAAGGGAACATCAGAAGCAAGCATCGATAAAATATTAGTCGCAAAATCCATTGCCCTCTTACATATATCGGTATGCTTGTCACCATACTTTAAAATAAACGCAGATAATTCAGCCGTTACCCCATAATACTCTTTTTGGTTTTGCTCCTCACTGTAATTCCACCAAGGAGCATGCGGATAGTCATCGTTGCTTGGAATGGTAAAGCACCAGCCATATTCAGTCATTGCTGCTCCCGATTTCAGGTACTTCCAAATTCCCTGATAGATTGGATGTGACATATCCGTAAAATTTATTTGGTGCAAAATCTTTATCGCATGGTTTGTTGTGATTGGAGTTGAATTGGGATTCCAATTATCTGCCTCTAGTGCGTGTCCAAATCCTCCGTCTTTATTCTGATAAAACATGAGCGCCTCTACCACAGCCTCCCTTGAGCCCTCCTCAAACCAAAACCGCCATAATGCCAGTTCAAGATGCCGTGCATTCCGATACATCCAGCTTCTTACATCATCATAAAGTGTATTTTTCATATCTATTCCTCCAGGTATCATCTAAAATCAGCTATCCATAAAATATTTCAAGACCTTTTACTCCTTCACATTTATATATGCTATTTTCTTATTCATTTAATTCATATTTATACAAAACACCATCAGAAAACAAGCCTCTTTCCTCGCCTTTTATTCCAAAGAAATCTCCATAATTACTTATGTCTATTTCAACAGTTCTTCCATTTTTATAATGTAATACTCCACCATATGAACCTTTCCAAATAACTGGTTCAGTAATTTTTATCTTTTTAATATAAAGTTTTTGACCACTCGATGGAACTTCAATATATTCTAATTCCGAAGCCATATTCACACTTTTAATAGTTCTACTTATGTATTTTAAAGCAAATGGATTTGCACAAATAATCATTACTGCTACAATCACAATTATAAAAACTTTCTTCTTATTCATAAGCATCTCCGAAATACCTAATAATGTCCTATAACAGGTTTATCCTTTTTATACCTCTTCCTTTATAGATTGTTTCCATTGCACCCATTTCCTCACCTTACTTTGACTTGAATTTTTCTCTCTGCTCTAGAATTCATTATTTTTCATTTTAATCAAATATTTCATCATATTATCATCATCAC
>CAYXPB010000352.1:0-4629 GCA_964466645.1 uncultured Acetivibrio sp.
TTTCTCCGATACAGCGGGGTGTACTTCACCTATTATACCAGCATATTCGCCTTTTATAATAAGACTCGCTGTTCTTCCTGGATGGAAAGAAGGATTATCCTTAACTGGCACAAATTCATATTCCTTTATACCAAGTCTTAAAAGAAGCTCTTCAACGGTCCCCTTCAATTCATAAAAATCAGTTTTTCCGTACATTCCCAAAGTAAGTATTGGTTTTTCCTTAGGAAGTTCTTTTATCGGCAAACTCTCCGGCAAATATACAAAGGACATTTCAAAAAGTCTAGCCTCATCTATTCTCCTATTATAATTTGTACTAATAACTGTAAGCATATCAGCAATGGTTGTTGTCCTCATAATACTGTAATCTTCACCTAAAGGATTCGAAATAACAACAGCCTTTCTTAAATTGCTATCTTGCGAAAGATTAAGTTTGTCAAAAACTTTTGGGCTAGTGAAAGAATAAGTAAATGCTTCATATAAACCGCAAGAAACCATTGTATCCTTAATCAAATCCTCTAAACTCTGTTTATATGTTTTTTTACCAAGAGTAGCTGCTTTGCCTGACAATAGGGTTGCCTCAATATTGTTGTAGCCGTAAAACCTTGCTATCTCCTCAGCTATATCCGCTTCTCTCTCAACGTCCGGTCTAAAACTCGGAACTTTGACAGTGTCAGCGCTTTCATCAATTTCAAACTCAAGAGCCTTCAAAATATCCAGCATTTCCTTTTTTGATATATCTGCTCCAAGAAAAGTATTAATCTTATCAGGTCTTAAGCTAATTGTAGTTTGCTCCTGCTTTTTCACATAGCAATCTACTATTCCTTTGCAAACCGTTCCCGCTCCTAACTCTTCAACGAGCTGCACAGCTCTCTCAAGAGCCGGTATAACATTTTCAACATCAAGACCTTTTTCAAAACGCCCTGAGGCTTCTGTCCTAAGTCCAAGCTTCTTTGCTGTAAGCCTTACCGATGTACCATTAAAGTTTGCAGACTCAAAGATTATAGCTTTTGCATCGCCAGAAATTTCAGAATTGGCTCCTCCCATAACTCCAGCTACCGCTATTGCTCTATTTTCGTCCGCAATAACCAACATGGAAGAATCCAAATTTCTGTCCTGATCATCAAGAGTTTTAAGAGTTTCTCCTTCTAATGCCCTTCTGACAATAATCTTGTTTCCTCGTACATCTTTGAGATCAAAGGCATGCATTGGCTGACCATACTCTAACATAACATAGTTTGTTATATCTACAATATTATTAATAGGGCGTACTCCAGCAGCTCTTAGCCTTTCCTTCATCCACTTAGGGGAAGGACCAATTTTAACGTCTTTAACAACTCTAGCGGCATATCTTGGACATAAATCAGCATCTTTTATTTCCACCGAAACATAGTTTTTTGCTTCATCGCCCTGTTCCAAAACATTAACTTGAGGCTTTTTAAATTCCTTTTTTAGAGTCACTGCTGCTTCCCTTGCAAGTCCTATTATACTTAGGCAATCCGGTCTGTTTGATGTGATTTCAAAATCTATGGAAGTTTCATTAATTCCCATGACCTCTTTAATGTCTTTACCAAGTTCAGTACCCGGTTCAAGTATATATATTCCATCCTCTGGAGCATCAGGATAATCTTCTTTTGAAAGATTTAGCTCCTCAATTGAGCACATCATACCATTTGATTCAATTCCCCTAAGCTTCCCCTTTGATATCTTCTTATCACCGGGAAGATGTGCTCCAACTAAAGCTACCGGAATATAATCATCAAGTTTAATGTTTTTAGCACCTGTAACAACCTGTATTACTTCACTGCCTATATCAACTTTGGTTACTTGCAGTTTGTCTGCGTCGGGGTGTTTTTCAATGGATATTATTTTGCCAACTACTACTTTACTAATATCCTCCCCTTGTACCTCAATTCCTTCAACCTTTGATCCCGAAAGAGTCATCGCATCGGATAGTTCTTTCGGTGAAACGTCTATATCAACATAATCTTTAAGCCATTTTAGTGGTGCCTTCATAATTTTATACTCCTTTCACAATCTTTTGAAATGGCGATTAACCAGTTATTTTTTGGTATCACCTAAAACTGTTTCAAAAACCTTATGTCATTTTCGTACAATAGCCTCATATCATCTATATTAAATCTTCCCATGGCAGTTCTCTCAGCTCCAAGTCCAAATGCAAATCCGCTGTATACTTCAGGATCTATACCGCACACCTCAAGTACCTTTGGATGAACCATCCCTGCCCCAAGAATTTCAATCCAGCCTTCATTCTTGCATACTCTACATCCTTTACCACCACAAGTCCAGCAGGATACATCTACCTCTGCACTAGGCTCGGTAAAGGGGAAATGATGTGGTCTAAGCCTGATATCAGTCTTTTCTCCAAACAAACTCTTTGCAAAAATCTTCAAAGTTCCTATAAGGTCTCCCATAGTCACACCTTTGTCTACAACAAGTCCTTCCACCTGATGGAAAATAGGTGAATGAGTTGCATCAACTGCATCGGAACGATAAACGCGCCCAGGGCAAATGATCTTTATAGGAGGTTTTTTGTTCTCCATAACCCTTATTTGGACAGGTGATGTTTGCGTTCTCAAAAGCATATTTTCATTAATATAGAAAGTATCCTGCACATCCCTCGCAGGGTGATTCTTTGGTATATTTAAGGCTTCAAAATTATAATAATCCTTCTCAACTTCAGGACCTTCAGCTATCTCATAGCCCATACCAATAAACACTTCTTTAATTTCGTCCATTACTATAGTAAGAGGATGCTTCTTGCCTAAAACATTTCTCTTTCCAGGAATGGTAACATCGATAACTTCCTGTGATAGTTTAAGATCTCTTTCCTTATTTTGAAGCTTCTTTTTTAGTTCTTCAATTTTATTTTCTAATGCTTCCCTAACTTCATTAGCAACCTGACCTATAATAGGTCTTTCCTCTGCTGATAATGCTCCCATGCCCCTCAATACTGATGTAAGTTCACCCTTTTTACCCAAAAACTTGACTCTGATATTCTCCATATCCTGTATTGTTTCGGCAGCAGACAGCTCATTTTCAGCTTGAATTCTGATATTATTCAACTGCTCTTTCATACTTAAGACTCCTCCTTAAACCTATTTAGGCCACTTCAAAAAATAACCTTTACTGATATATTTTAAAAATGTGCAATAAAAAAGCCCTCGAACCCCTAAAAGGGACGAAAGCTAACTCCGCGTTACCACCCATATTCTCATATACAAAAAGTATATAAGCACTCTTTGCTATTAACGGTCGCTACCCGGCATCTCCTACTTATTAAACATTATCATGTTCAGGATGCTGCTCAAGAGGGAACTTCAACAGTTTGCTCTATAAAGATATTCTCAGCCGATGATATCTTCTCTCTTTTATCAGCTTCAACCGTTTACTTTTCTCTGTCATTGCATTTAAATTATTATTCTAAATATTATAACACAATTCACATACAACTGCAATAACTGTTTTTTTCCATTCTTTTCTGTGTTGCTTTCATCAATAACCCTTCCAAAATTTGTCAACATATATCATTTATTTCATCATAAAAAAATATCGCCTTTAAAATTCAAATAAAATATGGTATAATAATGAAGAAGGGGTGAAAATTATGAACATCTCCATCAACCATCAACAAAATAGTTATTACAACTATCCACCAAATATTACTCCCCACAATAGATCTATCAATCCTTCGAATAGCGACCTTACTAAAGTCGATTCAAACTCTCCTGTCGGGAAAGTCGAATGTCAAACCTGCGAGACACGAAGGTATATTGATGGTTCGAATGACCCTGGGGTATCCTTTAAGACGCCTGGTTACATATCGCCTGAAGCTTCTGCAGCCACAGTAATGTCCCACGAGAGAGAACATGTCAGTAATGAAAATGCAAAAGCCTTAAGAAATAACCGGGAGATATTATCCCAATCTATCAGACTTGAAACCAGCATATGTCCGGAATGTGGAAAGTCATATGTATCAGGAGGCACAACTACCACCGTATCAAAGGGCTCTTCAGAAAAAAAGGACTTCTTCAAAGAAAACTACGAAAAGAAAATGAGTAGCTATTTTGGCAAGCAAATTGACTTAAGAGTTTAATTTGCTGAACATTCTATGGGCCTTTTGCCATTTCACCTTACTGTAAAATATATAAAAGCGACTCCAAAAAAATGTTTGCAGTCGCTTTTTGTGAATTTATTATAACCTAATGTTTTTAATTCTTTCAAAGGCTTCTTTAAGCCTCTCATCACTAATTGTTAGCGATATCCTAATATATCCCTCTCCGTATTCACCATATCCATTTCCCGGAGCCACTGCAACACCAGTCTTATCTAAAAGCATCTGTGTATAAGTCTTTGAAGTAAAACCCTTTGGGACTTTAATCCAAAAATAAAGCGCTCCCCTTGGAACTTCAAATTCCAAACCTAATTTTTGAAGCTCACTTATAGCAATATTCCTTCTTCTTTCATATATTTTCTGCATACCTTCAACAAATTTCTCACAGCCTTTTAACGCTTCTATACCTGCAACCTGTATTGCAGTAAAAACTCCCGAATCAATATTGTTCTTCATCTTCTTAAGCTTTGATATTGCATCCCTGTTCCCTACAGCAA
>CAYXPB010000353.1:0-4626 GCA_964466645.1 uncultured Acetivibrio sp.
TAGTATAAATACTTTTATACGTATATTTAAGAAATATGAAGGAGTTTCGCCGGGACAATATGTGGTAAAAAAATAAACATGGATGTTTTACAAAAGGTTGTCAGTGTTTGTGACAACCTTTTTATTGCGATCTTTTTAAGAAGAAAGTAATTTTTTATTAGTTCCATTAATTTAAATATAAGTTTATAATATAAAAAGATGTGCATAAAAAGATGTTCTGTTGTCGAATTAGTATTCTTGAAGGGAGCTTGATTTGGTTGAATGTCCGCAATATATTTAGGCCTGCGATGAAAAACACTGAGGATCGGACTGGGGATACATTTAATAACACCTTAGAAAGTATAAAAGGTGGAGACAAAGTTTTAAGAAACGAATTTATTTCAAGCTATATACCGTTTATATTAAAAGTAACGTCAAAAGCAGTAGGAAGGTTTATTGATGTCAAAAACAGTGACGAATACAGTGTAGCTTTGTCGGCTTTTAATGAGTCCATTGACAGCTATGATTTTGAGAAGAATTATAATTTCTTTTTGTTTTCAGAGCAAGTTATAAAACGACGACTTATTGATTATTCGAGAAAAAGCAGCAGACAGAAGGAATATCCTTTTTCATATTTTGAAGAAGATTATGATTTTAATGAAGAGCCTTATTTAAACTCCTCTTATTTCCAAATGGAAGAAATTGAATCGAGAGAGTCAATAAGGGACTTTAGTAATAAGCTTAGAGAGTATAATATAACACTTATGGATTTGACAAGAAGCATTCCTAAGCATAAGGATTCCCGAAGACTTTGCATAAAGATAGCAAGAGCATTGGCAGAAGATGACAAACTATATGAGAAACTCAAAAAAAATAAAAGTATCCCAAGAAATGATCTTAAAAAGCTCATTGGTGTGCATAATAAGACAATTGGGAATAATAGAAAATATATCATAGCAATATGCTTGATAATTAGGGGAGATCTGCAGCTTTCGCAGAAATACTTGCAGTATACCAATGAAGGGGGTATATAGTGTGATTCGATTGGGTGTAGTGTATGAAATACACAGTAATAAAGTTGTCGTATTGACACCGGACAGTGAATTCTTAATAATAAAAAGAACTAAAGATATGTGCCTAGGTCAACAGGTTAAATTCAATATTCAAGATGTTAAGAAAACAATGAAACCTTTATACAAGTACGCTTCGATTGCGTCAAGCATTGCAGCGGTATTTATTTTGGTATTTATATATTTACGAGTTCCGTTTTATGATAATGTGTATGGATATATAAATGTTGACATAAATCCAAGTATCGAATTTGTAGTTGACAAAGAGTTTGAAGTATTACAGTCAAAGGCACTTAATGACGATGCAAAGGCAATTACAAAAGGTCTTGATGTTAAGGGCAAGGATATATATAGTGTTATTAATGACTTTATGGATAAGTGTGAGGATTACGGCTATATAGTTGCTAAAGAGGATAATGTCGTACTTGTTTCCGCCTCTGTACATGATAAAAGTATGAAGTTTTTCAAAAGTATTGATGATGATACGGAATTGGAGAACTTTTTAGTTAATGTAAATAAAAAAATAAACAGTAAAAATGATAAAGATATATCGGGAAGAGTTATAAAAGTATCACCAGAAGACAGAAAGCAAGCATTAAAGAACAATCTTTCCATGGGGAAATATTATCTTATGGAAAAGGCAAAGGCAAGCGGTTTAGACTTGTCAGTTGAGGATCTGGATAAGGAAAAGATATCTGACTTGTTAGCTGCCATTGATAATAAGGGGGCTATCATAACCTCCGAGGCAACTATGGTATTACAGGATGGAATTACAACGGATGCTAATAAGGACAAAGCTGAGCCGACAAAAGAGGCTTCAGATCCTGTAGCGACACCAACATCAGAGATTCAGTCAAACCCAACAGAAATTCCTGCAGCTAAGCCGTCGGCAAAACCAACAGAACCACTAAAAACGGAACCGACTGAAGGACAAAAGGTTGTTATTGATACACCTACAGGTCAAGAAGACAGAACGGCAAAACCTTCTGCAACTAGTAATAATGCTAATAGTGCAACAAATCAAGATAAGTTGAATATAAAGTTACTTAGTGTGGAAAAGGATATAAAGTGTTGGATTATAAACTCTGAGATGCAAATTATAAATAACTCGGGTGAGGATATAGACCTTAGGGATGTGACCGTAAGATATTATTTCACTAGAGAGGGCAGAGCAGATATGCAAGCTGCAGTTTATTCCTACAGTAAAGAAAGTATGGACGGCAAAAACTTTAAGCAGGGAAATTCAAATGATGTAAAGATTAGTTTTCACCACGTTTCCAGTTCAGATATGTATATGGAAATAGGTTTCTCTTCGGGTGTATTGAAAAAGAATGAATATGTATTTGTAAATCCTGCATTTAACAATGATAAATGGGATAGAATGAGTCAGAACAATGACTATTCATATATTGAAAATAGCAAGGATCATAAGCTTACAAGAAAAGTAACAGGGTATATCTCAGGCAGTTTGGTATGGGGTGTAGAGCCCTACTAAATCCAGATAATAAAAAGGTTTTATACGCCTTTGTAATTTCTTCCCAAGAGAATTTACAAAGGCGTTTTTTTAATTGCAAAAAAATCCCGGAAACAATGGAATAAAACCTTTGTTTCCGGGATTCTGTAGTTATTAACTCTTTTATTATTTGACAATCTTTCTACATTCCAAATAAAATCTCTTTTCATCGGCTTCACCCATTGAGAAAGTCTTACGTGGGAGAGCACCGTCTAGAATTACTGTTTTGAACAGGTCGTGCTTGCTCATTTTTGGAAGGAAGAAACCTATGTTTCCTTTTTGAGTACCAAGCTTTAGCACTACATCTTCACCATGTATATAGTCAATCTTGATATCCGTGTTGTTCTTTAAATAATCATCTAGAAAGGCCTGTAGAGTACCAACTTCAAGATTGCGGGATGGATTGTTGACTTCTAAAACTCCAAAGCCTTCACAGGTGCAAAATCCCATTGCATGATTGTTCTTGTTTGAACGCAAAGTTTGGAGCTCATAAAAAATTGATTCCATAGAGTTAATCTTTCTGTAGGAACAATTTTCATCTCCAAGGAAGCTAACCATACTGTTTAAAAGCTCATCGGTATCTACATTGAATACAACCCTGTGTATAGGTTCAAAAGTAAGACCTGAGTCATGGACATTAACTACTTCTACTAGAGCATATCTTGCAGGGTGGTTCTCAATCTCTTGAGTAGAGCAACCACATTTTATAATCTCCCAATGTCCTTTAGCGGACGCTAAAGAATGGTTACCATCTCCAACTGCAAAGAGCAGAACACCCTTGTCATCTCCAACAGAGTACTTTTTAGCGAAATTTTCTGGAGCAGCTAGTTTTTCAATTGATGCCAATATGCTACCTATGATTTCCTCATCGTCAACTTTATAACCTTTAATGTGTCCGCCTTTCATCATCAAATCAAAGTCATATACATTTCCTAAAGCCTCGGCTTTAGCAGCTAGCGGCTCAATGACAGATTTTTCAGGATCATCAATCAGAAGCATTACATGGGGAAGCTCTAAAGAAGCATTTTCTCTGATTTTGATTCTTGGAGGAAGTCTTTCGATTACTGTTCCTTCAGTTGCACGGATCAAAGTCTGGGAACCTACTGCATAATCATACTTTTCAAGGTCTACGGCCATTATTAGCCCTTTCCTTGAAGCTGTATGGGAAGTTTTTCTGTCTACGTAGATAAAACAAGGTCCATGGGCTTCAAGAACGTTCTCTTTGATGTATTTCTCCATGGTGCTATTAATTTGTGCAATTCTGCCTTCGCTGTTTCCGTTTTCAAGATACACTTCCGGAAAAGTCATTTTAAGAGTAGAAGGGTTGTCCCCAACATTTTTTTCTACTTCAGCCCAGTATTCCGGTTCGGAAGTATACTGGTCACAAGCAACAACGGACCATTTGGACATGTCCGTGCCTTTTTGCGGAAGTAAAACGGTGGGTATATTCACACCAAGTTTTTCAAAAGAAGATTTTAGTTTATTCATTTTAGCACCTACCTCACATATTACATTAAATATTAAAAGATTATTAAAAATAATAATATTTTGTATGAATGACAACTTTTTAATTTTATATGAATTTGAAATTTAAGTCAAACCGAAAGTTGTGTATTTTTTTACATTATACGAGAAATAATATTTGTAGACATAAATTGATCGTGCTACAGGTTTGAACATAAAAGATATAAGAAAAGGCCCAAAGCTTTATTTATATGGAGAGATGCCTGGTGGAAAAATATAGTGAGGTATTAGGATTACCGGTAATATGTGTTGAAAATGGAAAAAAAGTCGGTGTTGTGAAAAATATAATTTTTTGTCCGAAAAAGAAGAAATTGTTGGCATTTTTACTTGAGTGTAAAAGCTATGAGTTTAATAAAAAGATTATATTGACAGAGGATATTGTAAATATAGGAAAAGATGCTGTTATTATAGACGAAGAAAGCACTCTGAAAGATTTGAGAAAAACCAAAGATAGCGATGAGTTTATCGATAAGGGAGAAGTATTAGGCTTAAGGGTTTATTCAAGAAATGGTGAGGACATGGGTATAGTTAAGGATGTGC
>CAYXPB010000354.1:0-4610 GCA_964466645.1 uncultured Acetivibrio sp.
TTCCGGTATGGAGAAATATCCTGTTGGATCTGTAAAATTTACCGGACTTGCATTCGCATAAAGGTATTTATGCAGGCTTGTTGGGTCATACAAGCTTCCGCTGTATGGGTCCATAGTTACATTGCCGTCTTCATCTGTAAGCCTTCTAATACTTCCAAGTCCGCCGTACTGGAAGTAGCTTGTTACACCGCCTCTTGTCTGGCTTATCAGGTTATCCTTTATTATCGCATTAGTAATAATGATAATTGGTTCATATTTTGCAGGAGTAGAACATCACAAACATTTTCATATGCACGAACAAATAACCCATGAGCATAGGCACAATCACAAGGTTATTATATATTCAAAAGCAGAAAAGGGGAAAATTGCAAAATAACCCGGCAGCAAGCATACAGAATATTAAACGGTGCTGCTGAATCCCTTGGACTGATCGAAAGGAATGATAAAGGAATGATTGTGTCCGGTGAAATCGGAACCCATACCCTACGAAAAACATTCGGCTACCATGCCTATAAAAATGGAACCTCCCTAGAGTTGCTTATGGATATATTCAATCATTCTTCTAAGTCTCAAACATTGAGGTATATTGGAATTACTGAAGACCAGAAGAAGGATGTTTATTTACAATCAAATCTTGGGTAATAGTGGGTTATAAGCTTAACGTGGGTGAAATCGCCAACTTTCAATGAATTATTGTCTTAACATGGGATTTGTCGGAAATGTTGGCGACACCCCTATTTATTAACATTTACGATATAATTATTATTGTCCCATTCAACATTTGCACCCAAGCTTTCTGAAATAAACCTGACAGGGACAAGAGTTCTCCCGTTTATGACTTTCGCAGGGACTTCCAAAACTTTATGGTTTGAATTTACAAAAGCATCCAAACTGTCAACCTTTAGCTCTACTTTTGTATCACCAAGGATTCCTGTAACAGTTCTTGTATTTCCATTCCATAAAACATTTGCTCCGAGCCCTTCAAAAATTGCCCTTAACGGAACCAAAGCTCTATTTTTCTCAATTACTGGATATATATCTGTTTTGATTTCCCTACCGTTTATTAATAGCTTTATTTGCCTGTTTACACATTCTGTTGGACTTGAATTGAGATTTGAAACACAAGTATATAACTTACCTTCAACTATTTGGGTACCAATAGCGACGTATTGCTTCCCATCATATGCTAAAGCATTTGCAGTAAAATTTGTATCTATTTCTTCAGGTTTATCCCACTTTATACCATCATTTGACTTTGAGAGAGTACCATGATAACTGCTGCCATCCTCATAATAGTAAGATAGAGAAATAAATTGACTACCGTTCCATATTGTTACTTGGGGTATTATTTCATTATTAAGCGTTTGTTTTTTCCAAGACATCCCATCCGGGGAAGTTAAAATATAACCTTTATAAGGCTCTTCAGGTACAAATGCTATAAAGTTATTACAGTACAACATTTTTGAAATATATTGATTATTCGTTTCTATATATTTTTTGTTCCAATTTATGCAATCATTAGATGTTAAAATAACAGACTTACTTCCGATTACAACGGTATGGTTCCCATCGTAAGCAATACTACACAATACGTCATTGCTTTCAAGAACTTTATCCCACTTCTTTCCATCGTACGACGTATATACCAAGCTGTTTCCGGGACTTTCATGTTTATATGCAATAGCCAAAAAACGGTCTCCGATCCATGCTATTTTATTAAAACTTATATTTAGATCCTCCAAAGATTTTACTTCATCAACTTCATTCCAGTTTTCGCCGTCTTCTGACTCAGTAATATAAAATCCACTTCCAACTGCAATATACTTTTTACCGTTATAGGCTATGCTGTTTATTGACGGCGTATAGCTGCAACCAAGTTTTAACCTTGGATCGTTACAGTCAGCAGGTTTAAATGTCCAATTTATACCATCATAAGATTCGGCAAATAGTCCATCTTCATAGCCTTTTACAAATCCGAGAAATTTCTTTCCATCCCATATCAAATCATCAATTGGTCTAAAGTCCCCTGGTGCTTCTAAAAATACAATATCCTTTTGACCTTCTTTTGTCATAGCTGTAATTGACCCATTGGTGCCAACAATTACAATTTTGTCTTTGATTTTTATTATATCAAAGTAGGTTCTATCTGGTGCGTGATCATAAAGAGCAGTAAGAACATCAGCATAATGTTCATTTATATTCCAAGTGAATCCATCATTTGATTCAACAACACCAGACAAGGTGATTCCTATATATTTTTTATCATTTTTCAATATTGAAAAAATTCCAAAGCCTACACTGTCTTTTATACTGGATTTTACCCAGTTAACTCCGTCAATTGATTTCATTATTAATCCATGAGGACGTTTTGCCATTTCTTCAACACCAGATTCTCCGTTTGGATAAGTTCTATGAATCTCTGTGTCGGTAAAATGAGCACAAGGGAGCAAAAATGAATCTCCATCCCAAAAAATACCGTTCATCCTCATGTCTTCCATTTCACTTTTAACCTACGATTTCCCATCAGGGGAAGATAATACAAAGCCGTTTGTTGCACTTAAGGATATAGAGAATATAGAATCTTTTTCATTAGATTTAAGCCCTGAATTATTGGTTTTACTTCCTGTGACAATAAGTGTTTTACCATTCCAAGCAATACCATTTAAATTTGCATTGGTACCACTGCTTACTTTTTGCCATATATCAGCATCCTTGGATTCCAGAATTGTCCCATTATCCCCTACTATAAAAAACATTGTGCCATTCCAGATAACTTTATTAAGATTTTCTGTAAAGTTGGTATGTATATTTTCCCATACAATACCATCTTTTGATCTTAGGATAGTCCCCTTAATACCTACTGCGATAAACTGATTATTACCCCACGATATACAATTAAGTTGATTTTTTGTACCTGAGTTTTGGATAGTCCAGTTAATATTGTCATAGGATAACCTAATACATCCGTTTGATTCAACTATAACGTTAACATTTTCGTTATAGGCTATTCCTGTAATGATATTACGGCCGACAGATGGATTTTTTATAAAATTTGTTTTCTGTCCTGCATATATGTTATTCGAATTAAATAGGGTAAAAATTATACATATAAATAATGAAACAACAATCGATTTTTTATTCATAGAACACCTCAAATATAATATTTTCAAACTATAAAAAAACTTTGTATCAAAGATATAAATATATTAGAATACGTTCTTTTATATAAACTATTCCATTATGTAAAGCCTTCCTGACGGGTTGCTTTCAGTTCAATTATACCATTTTTATTTGCAATAAATAATACTTTTATATGAATTTTGAAAATATATTTTTGACCCCTTTGTTAAATATACTTCAACATCAGTATCCTATTTGATTTTATCAATTTACAAGTCATTTGTTAAACCTTTTGTCGATAACTATAGAAAAAAGTATCTTTTAGCTTGGTCTGCAATATTGAAAGAAGCTCAGCAATTAACTGCTGAGCCCACTTTTGCAATAAATTTGACTATAAATCGAACGTAAAATTCTATTTTATTGCGATCTATATAGATTTTTCAACACTTTATTCAAGGTTTACTTGTATCAAAGCTAATACTATATACAATATCCTCAGCCTTCGATAGTTCCCTTGTTTTATTTGGACTTATATATGTAACTAGTAACATCTTTTTTTCATTAACAACAGTCCAAACTTTTATAAATTCTCCATCATATTCGCCACTTGCTATAGCTACAGTATAATTTGGAGCTTCAATTATTTTATAGCTATTTATATCAACTAACACATTGTATTGAGTTAAAAACCTATTTAAATGGTTTTCTGCAATGCTTTTCAAACTTTCTTCTAAAGCTTTTCTGTGAAAGAATTATATCTGAATTACCCCTCTTGCATCCTTCATAGAGCAAATCGTAAGTAAATCTTGATCAGTGTGATATGCTCCTGGCAGTTTTACCTAATTTATTAATTAACCTAGAATTTCCATACCAATAACATTATCCTCATGATCAATATCTAAATATATATCTGGTCCCTTATAGTTTTTAATTATATCATATAATCTTATTTGGCTTTTAATAATATTTTCTTTTTTTCCCCCAGGATGGCCTGGCAAGTATAAATATGCAACATCAGGATCATCTTCACTTACTTTCAAATAAATTTTATTATTTATCATTTTTATAACCCTTCCTCTCTAAATACAAAATATTTTCAATAAGTTTCTTCATATTTCATTCTCCCTTTTCAATTAATATTGTTTTTAATTTTGCTGTACCATTTTTAGCAACTTGATATACAGCCATACCTTTATTACCTACTGGAACTAAGACTCTATCCGCATGTGCGGTGTCTAAAATTGCATTTGAAGGGAGACCTTCTTTAGTTATCTTTCCGCTTAATGCTTTTAAACCATCAGAAGCCTGTTGTGCATTATCAAACACATTCCTTTCAACTGCTCTTTCGACAGCATGCGGCATATTTGAATTTGCTGCTTTTTTAACAGTAGGAAGATTACTATTACTACCACCAACTTCTGAACCACCACAAGTTGCATTATGTACAAATACATTATACTCCGTTACAAAGTATGTATGCCAGTCCTCAA
>CAYXPB010000355.1:0-1424 GCA_964466645.1 uncultured Acetivibrio sp.
AACTACGCCTCCTGCAGTCACACATGCCCACATCACAATTATTTTCTATTTTAATAGTTCTATAAATAACATATAAATTGCAAATTTATGTAGCTTGAAATATCTTCCATATACTCATTGACATTCTTATATTAATTTAATATCATCATTTTGCGAATATGTTTAAGACTTGCCTTTGTATTTAACTTCTTGTTAGAGGCAGTCTCTTTTTTATTCGCAATTTTATCATATTTTCCAGTTCAGGCGGAACTGGTTTGTTAGAAATTCATGCAACTTACCAGAACTTTACTCTTAGAGGAAACAACATATGAACACTGTGTACAGATGTTACAAAGGTACATTATACGTTACATTACATTGTAAGGACAGCAAACAAATACACAATTCGAAGCGATTTTCCTAAACAATACCATCCGATGTAAGCTGTTCATTTTGTATTGTGTGTCTTTTTGAATGGGGCATATAACCACAGGAGGTTGGTGGCGAAGTGGTTAGAGAATGAATTGGAAATCTATGTGGATGAATGGGATGTGGATGAATGGGATGAGGCAGAATTGTTGTCAAATAAAGCAAGAAAAAAGGATGAAGATTAAATTCTTCACCCTTTTGCTTAGTGCGTTATCTTAATTCTTTTTAAACTTGTTTAGGAGCTTGTCTATTATTCCAAGTATGCCCAGAAAGCCTATGGTCATAAACAGGCAACTTAAAATAAGTGGTAGAGCGTACAAGGTAGATACCATAGTATATGCATCTACAATACTTACATTTGTAATAGCTATTCCAACCACGCAACTAGACTGTAGAATAACCCCCATAATAAAGGTTAAAGAATATTTGTCTTTAAGCATAATTATATCCGTCCTTTAGAAAGTTTATATTTCTAACATATGTGTTAATATATACATATTAACATTAAAATCAACTTATTACAATTATGTTTAATTATTGTTGTACTACTTTATCTACTGAATAAGAAGTATAGAAAGCTGGTTCTTTGAAATTGCCCCAAAAATAATATGGAATTCCGCTCACCATACCCCATCTTTCCCAAATTCCTTTATTTTGATAAAATTTACATCTATATTCTCTTGAATTATAGCTAGAACTTTCAGGTGGTCCAGTAAGAACAGTTCCTTTTACAATAGAATAAGAAATTTCAGCATTTAATTTTAATCCTGCTTTTGCTAGAACATTTCCATCGGAACTAGCACCTAATTTTGTAGTTAAGGTTGTTGTGAGAGTTCTTGTTTCACCTTTGGCACATGAATCCATAAAACGGTCAGATTCAAATTGATTAGCATACAGTACAGTTTTTACAACAGGTAAGGTGAAAGTCGGCAAGCCTGCTGTTGTAAACCTTGGGCTTGGACTTGTAGTATAACCTTGAGCATACCTCATTTCTAATATCTGGATATTATCACCAT
>CAYXPB010000355.1:1434-4602 GCA_964466645.1 uncultured Acetivibrio sp.
TATTATATCATTTAAATATGTATCCGATATTTGATTTGTTCCTTTCATGAATGTAACATTAACAACTCTGCCATCCTTCGCAGTGATTTTCTTAGTTGATTCAACTTCAAACTTGCCATTAGATATAGTTGTGGATGCGCTGATTGTAGCTACCGAAACTAAACTTATTGCTAAAGCTGTAATTGTAATTCCTAAAAGTTTTTAATGTTCATAATTCTAATCCCCTTTTCAAAGTAATTTAGTAATGTTTGCTTTGGTGCTTTCTAATACGCTTGTTTAACTAGTGTTTGGTGTCAACAACCTCCTTTTAGTGTTTCGTATATTAATGTGGTAACTATACCATAATATAGCATATTTATGGCACAAAAGTAGAATACCACATGTTTTTAGTATTGTCACCGAAAAAATCACGCAAGACACCGAAAAAATCAACAGCAAAATCTTTTCGGTATACGAAATATACATTTCTAATCGCACTTAGTTCAACGTAAATTTGGACTCGGTAGAGATATCTGCTTTTTCTGTGCCTTAAATTATGGACACCTAGAAATCGGTATGATAAAATAATGGCACTGAATTACCAAGTAAGGGTTATCCTAGCAACATAAGGTGGGAAGAATATTGGCATACAAGGTTACTATTTCGGATGGTACAGTTTTACAAGAATGTATAGAACATGTGACTTTCAACGTAGATACATCAACTGATTACAACGCTTGGCATACAAACGTGACAAATTCCATGATAATCACAGGGCAGATTGATACAGAAGAAGGAACTGCAAGCCTATATCAGTGGGCATTGCTCCCTGCAAATAATCCAGATTGTTATAAAGCAATTATTGTTGAATACTATCATGCTAACCAGTTGCTAAGGCAAGTCAGCTTTTCAAAGGCATTTGTAGTGGATTATTCAGAAAACTATTCAAACCATGTTGGAACTGGAACATTTACACTTTATGTAAGACAGTTTGTTGGGAAAGAAATTGAATGTATAGGACAAACAGCCCCACAAGCAAGTAATATAGTATCAGAACCTATTGAGGCAGTCGAAGAAGCAGTTGATACGGTACATGAGCAAAAACAACCAATATCAAGTGTTTTGAATCTTAGTACAAAGAAATCTAGCATGAGTTTTACAGATAGGATTGCAAAGCAGAAGGAAATGCCCGATAATAATAATGTTCCACCTGCTTTTAAACAGACTGAATTTGCCAGTTCATACGAATCAAGAATTGGTCAGACACCTGCTGACACTAATCTGACGGTTGGCTTTGAAGGAATTAGGGGTGAATCTCTATGTATGCTTAAACCACCGCCAGATACAGAAATAAAACAAATACTGGATGAATCAGGCATTGATGGTATAGAGTATAGGAATGCAGTTCCAGACTTTTTACCTACGGCAAAAGCACAGGTGGAAATTGATTATATGTTAGGTGGCAATGATAGTAAACTTGGCATGAAGTAAATAACTGCAAAACTATACAACTTGTACCGTCAAAAATAAACAGTACATTTGGGCATCTTGGTGGAATTGGAGAAATAAACGCAGGAGCATTTAAAACTGGAGGATTTGCTTGCAAAGCATAGAAGGGAGAGTTTAAATGAAAATTAATGATAAAACTTTTGGAGAACTTGAATATAATTATACATGGTCTAAAGACATTTCTATTGAGTTTTGCGGAAAAGAATATGTAATAGCCTTAATGGTAGATGGTGAAGAAGATGGCAATTTCTATAATGAACAATATGAAGCATATACTTCATTTATGCAGAACTGGAATCAGATTCAACAAAACGTTTTGCAACCAATTTTAGATTACTATAAAGAAAAACGACACGAACTTGGTTATGATATTGCATTTAATGAAAATTATCCTTTAATTGAAACAACTGAACAACTTCTTGAAAAGATAAGGTTAGTTGGTATTGTTGTTTCATATCCGGGCTCTTTTGAAGGTCGAGATATTGGGTTAACCTTCGATTGTACATGGGACGAAGAAAATGGGGTAGGTCTTCGGCTTATAGATGAAAAAGTTGATGAAGTAGGCTATCAAGACGTTGCAATTTAAAATAAGCGTAAATATGGGGGCTTTCGCACCCCCCTTTTTTGTTTGTATTATCTCATTTGTCCAAAATAGCTTTGATTAACTTAGTTACAAGCAACAAATCTTCATGTGACGCTGATCTTAACAACTTTCCTATTGCACCTTTTATATTTTCTTGGGTGTTCTGAACTCTGAACACTGTCAAACAGTACGTTGTCAGGGGTAGTTTCCAGTGCATTACAACATTACAAATGGTCACAATTATATAAAAATACCCACAATAAAGCGTATGTAATATTTTACTTCTTATTATGGTAGTTTATCGTTCTAAATAAAATCCAAAGTAGGCAACCAGTGACCTACTTTGAACGTTTTTTGCCAAATTACTATATTTTTTATCTTGCTTACAAGTTGCAAAGTCCTTAATTTCATGGGGTTTTTCAAGCATTTCAAGCTCTGTCCCCTTACTTACTTAATTCCCGATTTAATGCTGTTTACAATGTTTTCGATTGAACACCTCGCAAAAAACATAACACTGGCTCATTGTGACAATAAGTATATAAATTAAGTGACAGTGGATCAACAATTGTACCCCTGTATGTGTCCTGCTGCAAAAATCTTGCTGTCTGTGGATCATAATACCTTGCATGTAAATTGTAGTACTTTGATTCCTCATCATACTGGTATCCGGCATACAATATCTGGCTCTTTATTATTTCGTCCTCATCTGTTGTCTCTACTCCATTGCTGTCATAGTAGGTCTCTGAGGTTATATTACCGAATTCATCATAACGATACTGTGACCGGATATTCTTTGTTGTTGCATCGAGCAGGGCTGTTACATCTGCATGTCCGTTGTTGAAGTAATATACCTTGTCACTTCCTGTTTCCCTTGATATAAGGTTGATTCCTATTACATTAAATGCACTTACTGCTCCGCTGTTTGTGTATTCAAAGGCTACATTGTTATATTCATAGAAGTATCTTACAGTTACTCCTTCTACTGTTTTTGCAACTCTCTTTCCCTCTGCATTATATGTGTTTTCCATGAGTTTGTCTATTCCCGTTGTTGTCATAGACATACTCTTTCCTCTGTATAATTGTTCCGTTCTGGTCAT
>CAYXPB010000356.1:0-4583 GCA_964466645.1 uncultured Acetivibrio sp.
GAAATGCTCTTATCCAGCTTGGATACCCTACTTTTTTGTGTAGCAAAGTGAAGCAAGAGTTTTAATTTCAATGCGTACTGATAATTTTCATGTAAATCCCAATATCGTAACATATATAAAGCCTCCTAAAACAGAATAGATGGTAAAATTAACCATACATTTCCATTTTTGAGGCGATCTCAATTTGTCAAGGTGGATTGATACCTATTATTCAATATATTGGTAAAATTAATTGGAAAATTAAATAACGATTTTTACTGATTTTTAGGGGTGAAACGTAAATCTGGAATCCCAAAAATCAGATAAATAAAGCCCTCGGAATTTCCGAGAGCATACTATTTGGTAATAGGGGGGAGAACAGATTATGCAACATCTTTCCGCCAGGTTAGCCTGGCATGATAACGGTTGGAATGGCCATTTGTGTAAAGAGCCAAAAAAGAATATATATTGTTCTGGCAGATATTCTTTCCCAGGAGATATGATTGGAGAATATAAAGACGCGGATTTGGAGGAGGAGAATAATTGTAAAAATTGCAACAGTATAGATTTTATTCCTCCTTGCTGCTATAGCATTAATGCTTTTGGGAAAGAAAGCGTAGAGTGTTATGCAACTCCGCCTGAATTTTTTAAGGATGACACTGAAGAAAAGCATTGGGAGTTGCCGCCTGCATCAGTATGTACCTGGTGCTATGAAGAGATGTATAAAGATGAGGTAAAGCTAAACGGGAGGTATTATGATCCCAAAAAGAGAAGCCAAGCTATGGAAGAATACTATTCCCAGTTTGAAAAAGAAAAATCTTTAATATTCTACTATACAAACTATGATAATCCTTTTAGCGGGGAAGAGAAAAAGTATGTGCTTGTTGGCGTTTCAAGACTCAAAGAAATCCATCCCACTTTGAAGTGGGAAAACCAAGGTGATGAATCCTATGAAAAGTATGGGAACCTTGTTTGGGCAAGGGTTATTCAGTCCACATATCCAGATGAAGGGTTTAGAATACCCTATGAAAATTACATGGACAATGAGGAAATCCTTTCAAAAATGGTATTTACACCAGATAACTCAAGGAATTTCAAGTATGCTACAAGAGCCTTTGGAGACGATGATGCTTTAGAGCTTATTGAAAGGCTGATAGAGGTTGTAAACTACTTGATTGAGCTTGATGACAAAACAGAGGAGTGGGGCATTCGACTAAACTGGCTGTCGTCAATCATGGCAGAGCTGTGGGAAAATAGAGGAATTTACCCAGGACTACACAGCGTAATAAATTATTTGGGTGGAAGCAGGCTTACCCCACTAATGAAAAAAGAACTGGACAAGGGAACTTCGGAAGAAACCATTTATAAAGAAGTTAAGAAACTTTTTGAAGGGGACTCTACATCCATTTTTGTCGCCAAACTGGATAATGAATATATAAAAAAGCTGCAAAAACAATGGAAATATAAAGAGGATATTGAACAAGAGCTTTTAGCTAATGTATTTCCACGTTTTGCTTTAACATCCCAACAGATTTCAAAAATATTGGACGAAGAACGTAGCAACAACGGAGTATACTCAAGTCTCGAAAACATAGCACAAAATCTGTATATCATTTGTGAAGAATATATTGGTGATGAACCTGATGATACAATATCATTCTCCAAGATAGACCACGGCGTTTTTCCAAGCCCAGACTTTGGGGTGGAAGCCTTGATGGACACTGATGATGCAAGACGATTAAGAGCATTACTTGTAGACGCCTTGAAGAAGACTGCACAGCATTCTTTTGTTAATGCTAAAGTGATATTAGGTACAATTAACAGGAAGCTGGATTATATGCCTGATTGGAAAAAGGCCAAATTCACTCAAAAATATATAGAAGTTGAGGAAGATGTTCTGGATAAGCAGCTTGAGCTTAAACGTAAAGATAAAGATATCTATATTTATCTAAAGGAAGTATATAAGCTGGAAGACGTTATTGGGTCTGTGGTTAAAGAACTTGCCTCTAGGCCAAATATAAAACTTAAATATCCTGTTGCAGAGAATTACATATATAAAAAGGATAGTATTATCGAGAAGCGTGACCCTACAAAATATCGGAAGATTGTTGACGATCGGATAGAAATGTGTAAAAGGATATTTCAGAAACCGATATGTGTCATCACGGGAGAGGCTGGCACAGGGAAAACTACTATTGTTAATGCTATAATTAATGCAGTAGAGAAGTCAACGGGAGAGGGAACTACATTCCAGCTCCTCGCACCTACAGGCAAGGCTGCAGAGCGGTTAAGGCTTACCACAGGAAAGAATGCTACCACCATTCACTCATTTCTTGTACAAAGGGGCTGGATGAACGATAACTTTACCTTTAAAAGAGAAGGTGGAGTGGCGGACGAGACCAAAAAGACAATTATCATTGACGAATGTTCAATGCTGGATACCGTTATACTGGGAACCCTTTTTAAAAGCATTAACTTCAACTGTGTCCAGAGGATCATATTTGTAGGAGACCATAACCAACTGCCGCCAATCGGAACTGGTAAGCCTTTTGCGGAGATTATTGACTATCTTAAGAAATACTATTCTGATTATATAGGCATTCTGACACCGAACATTCGACTTATTGAGGAAGGTGGCATATCTCTTGAGCTTGCACAGATATTTACGGAAAACGGAAACGAGAATGAAGAAGTGATACTACAAAGGCTGCAGTATGGCGGGGATATTGACAAAGATTTAAAGGTAATATTTTGGAACAATGAAAGTGATCTTAATGAAAAAATAGTAAGCGAGATTATTAGCAAGGTAAAACAGAATGGGGAGGAAACAGAGGATACTGTCAAGTATGCTATTGATAGGCTTTTTGAGAATCCGCAAAGCAAGTACGACCGTAATCCCGATAACTACCAAATTATTTCACCATATAGAAATGAAGAATATGGCACAGAAGCTATAAACCAACTAATGCAGCAAACCTTTAACTATTATAACTACGAGAAGCATGGGAAACTTGGCGGTGTTACTTACTTTGATAAGATTATTCAGTATATAAACAGACCAAAATCTTACCCCTACTATGCCTATAATTTTAGCAGTAAACAAGTGGAAAGGCTGGAAGTCTATAATGGAGAAATTGGCTTTATGGTTCCTCATGCAGCTAATAAACTGTGGAGTAAACCGTTTTTCAGACTGTCCAAGTTCCAGGCAAAATTTAAGGGAAAAGAGACCTTTGGCATTGAATTCAGTTCAGATAATACGGTGACAGAGAATGTTGAATTAGCCTATGCTATATCAGTCCACAAAGCTCAAGGTTCGGATTTTGATAATGTTTACTTTATACTACCTAAGAAAAAGTCTAGATTGCTCTCAAAAGAGCTTTTCTATACAGGAATTACAAGGGCGAAGAAGCATACTACTTTGTTCATTGAAGAAGATATTGGTGCTTTATTGAGCTTAAGGCGTAAAGAAGCATCAGAGGTATATAAAATAAACTCTTCAATAATGGAATTCAACCCAATTCCAGAGGAACTACTTAATATAAATGAATGGTATGAGGAAGGAAAAATTCATAGAACACTGGCCGATTTTATGGTGAGGTCGAAATCAGAAGTAATCATTGCCAATATCCTTTTTGAAGAAAATATACCCTTCTGGTATGAGAAAGCTCTGTATGCTGATGATGGGACTATGTACTTGCCAGACTTTACTATCGAATATAACGGGCAAACTTGGTATTGGGAGCATCTTGGTTTGAAAGGGAATCAAGGCTATGATAAGCATTGGAGGAAAAAGGAGAAATGGTATAAAACTAACGGCTTCTACGATAACTTGATCGTAACAGACGAGCAATCTGGGGCGGATACTGTCAAATGGAAGCAGATACTTTATGATAAGATAGGAAAGTAACAATTCATTTATCTGATTTTTGTTTTCTGGATATAGTCTGGAATGAAAAGGTAGTGTTCGATGGTGGGTTATTGAAAAATATGATGTTTTGTCATTTGAATTTCCTCCATAGATTGACAATTTTTGAGCTTGTGTTAAAATGAATTAGTAGGAATTGTTATGAAATGCTGTTATTTACGGCATTATAAAAAGCCCTTGTGATTTCTCACAAGAGCTGAAATTTAACCATCGAATTAATATCAATAAATTTACTTATGACGATACTCGTAAAGAAGTTATACTATTATGTAGTATGCAAGTGGAAACTATACGGAGGAGCAATAATGATGAACGAGCCAGAAAAATGGTCGAGTCTTGAAGAAATTGCTGAGCATCTTGGCGTTAGCAAGGATACAATCCGTAACTGGATTAAAAAAGGTGCTATTCCTTACCGAAAAGTAGGGAAACAATACAAGTTCAAGATATCTGAAGTAGATGCTTGGGTGGATAGTGGTAAAAGTGCAGATATAGAGTAAACAGCTAAAACTGTTGTAAAATGGAGGGAAAAGTGATGCAAATTCTCGACAATGTGAATAAAACCGTCAAAGACGACCTGGCAGTAACAATATCTAAAGGTGATAAAATTTCAATAGCTGCCGCCTGTTTTTCAATATATGCATACGAAGCGTTAAAAAAACAGCTTGATGGAGTTGACGAA
>CAYXPB010000357.1:0-3610 GCA_964466645.1 uncultured Acetivibrio sp.
TATTCGTTAAAAAAGTCTGTTGAAAAAAAGTATATAACAAGGAAGTGTTCAATACAAAATATAATTTTTTAAAAAAAGTGTCCAATTCTACTTAACAATCAACAGTTGGCTGCCTGTATGTGCCTCGGACTATTATATCCTTGCTCTCAAACTTATTGACTCCAACCTCTTTACCGAAATATACATCAACCTCTGTATTGAATTTATATGACATCTCTACATCAGCAGAGAAAGAATCCTCTATTCCTTCAGGATTCTTGTTAACTTTGCTTCTCGAGTACTTATTGTCCACAACCTGATAAACTATCCCCTCTGGACTAACAAGCCCGATATCGACCAAATTAAAGCCTTTAGGAAGGGTCAAGGGATGAAGCGTTGCCGACAGGATTAATCTGTTTTCACATACAGGAAGACTTCTCCTGCAAACCACATGAATTTTATCTTCATGAACATGATAATCTACAATATTCTCATCTACAAACTTAAACACTGGAGATTCATATTCCGCTCGCCTCATCCTTCCCAGTACAGCCTTCAATTGCTCTTCATCCTCTGGCATTGGCAGAAGGTCAAGGATTTTCTTCTCAATGACATTATTCATATGTGCATCTGTCAACTCATGTTTATTGGTGATTTCATCCTCCAAGGAATAGTAATATGCTCTGCTTAAATCATTGCTTTTGATTTCATATATTGGATACAGGCTCTTGAATGGGTCTTCATCAATTATCAAGTACGGTTGAGGGATTTTACCCATATAAGTGAGCATTTCATGTGTAGCGATAACCCACCCCTCAAATTTTCGCCACTTCAATATAAGCTTGCATACCCTTAGAAATTCCTGCTCCGCTTCACTCAATGGCTGTACAGAGTCTGATTCCTGTTGTTCATATTTTGTCTGCCTTTTGAGCAGTGATTTTATAGCATACCGCTTCATTCTTACACATTTTCGATGGTCTCCCATAAGCAGCAGGTCTTTAAGATACGAATTCCACCCAAATTCATCAAACACAGGCAGTTCCTCAAGGTAGAGGACTGGTATTCCTGCTTCTTGCATTTTATCATAGGTTTCCTGACATAAGGTATGACTAAATGCTGCATAGACTCCCTGCGGATTATTCCTTGCAAACTCAATAAAAGCCGTTGTTTTACCTATCCCTGCTTCCGCTTTGAGTGCTATATCTCCGCTCCATTCCTCAAAAACCTTTGCAACCTTCGCCCTTGCTTCCTCAATGGATTGCAAATTCCCGTAAGTGAATTCATCTGTGCTGTAACTTAATTTACCTTGTAACAGTCCTGCCTTGACAATAATATTGCTTGCATTATCACACATACCACAGCCTTTCTGGCAGCTCTGCGGTTGCCAGTCGGCATATTTACGCTGCCAAAACTCAAAGTCGGCTGAAATCTTGTCTGCATGCTCCTTATCACAAGCATGGTCTATTAACCATTGAACACCACGCCTGACTCTGAAAATATTTGTCTGGACACAATACCTGCATTGGTGGCTGCTGAAATGCCCTTCGGATTCATAGGTTTGGAGTTCGGGACAAACTTTAACCATCCTGTCTACAGCATCCTTGATGTCAATATATTCTCTCTCAACCTTGATATTCTTGGGTTTCCCCTCTGCCCATTTCACATTGAATTTAATATCTGTCAGGTAATACATTGCCATCTTGTTTTCATCTTCATGGTAATAAATATGTGGTGAACCGTTAACCATATCTATTCCTGAACTATTGCAAAATGCTGTAATGGCTCTTGCAGCATGCCCACTTACATCTTCACTTCTGATTTTACGCTCGACAGCCTCAATAAGCTTTACAGGGTCAAGGAATGCACCGTAATTCTCATAAATAAGCCTTTTACCTCCAAAATACCTTTGGGTTATATTCTTGCATGCTGGGTCACAAGCGTCATCAAAAAGCTTCATTAATCCCAATTGGCACAGTTTCCAGAGTTTCGGTTCTGATACACCACCATTCACCTGAAATACCGCCCTGAATCTCGGTAAACCGCTGAAAGTTTCATAGCAGAAGGCAGGATAAATACCGTATTCTCTGCATATCTCCATAAACCTTGAGAATTCAAGGTCTGCCTTGCCTGTTTCCTTATCCGCATCAAAATCCAGTACAAATAATGATGTATGGGTAAAGTTTTCTGCTGACATGCCGTCAATCATCCATGCAGGATGAAAGCAACAGCCCTTATTGCCTGTAAGGTCTGCCAATTCCTCTATCCCAACATCAACAGCACTTTCACCAATCTTGTTTGTGATATGCCCTTTAACCATTTTGGCATGCATTTCTCTGGATAGCACTATTTCAGGTTTCTCTTTGAATTCCCTCTTCCATAGCATTAACCTCATTTATTCCACCGCCTTTTTAATAGAGAAACACTCCTTCCTGAAATCATATCTGTCACCCTTGATACGTCTTACTTCGTCACCTGCCTCTGCTCCCATTACAAACCTGTGAAGTCTGACAATCTTGCCATTCATTTTGCATTGAACCAGATTATCTCTGAAAATATTCCATTTGTGCTTGATAATTTCATCAAACAATTTATCATCAACCCTCAATTCAACCTTAATTGAGCCAGTTGTTATAATCTTCTTCACTGTTAATCACCCCCAATAGCGATACCTGATACTCTTATTTTACAATGAGTATCAGAATTTAATCCTCGGTTTTTACAGGGAATTTCAGGGAAAGAAAAGACGGCTATCCGAAGATAACCGCCGTTAATCATTTCTTACAAAATTTCTGTCTTTATTTTCTCGTTTTCTCTCAGATTTATCAAGCTACCTTCAACACTATTGCTTAAACCCTTAATATCTGTTTCCTTATTTGTTGACTTGTTCGTAATTTTTACTCCAACATTTGTCACATTATCTTTGGCAGTATACTCTTGATAAACTTGGTATTCATACCCACCATTTTCAAACGTTAAATAGTTTAAATCCATTCCTTCATTCCCTGTTCCACCCCCACGTAAATAGTATGAATAAGTGAATTTACTCCATGAATCCGCTTTATTCTCAGGAAATTCAAGTTCAATTTTATCTTTAGACCCAAAACGATATACAATGTAATCCGGCTGTGTTTTCGATACGCATACAGATAATGTTTTAGGTGAATTCGCCAGCTTAAAGCTAAACAATACATCTTCATTATCAGTACACAAATTCTCTCTGTATTCTATGTTCGTTTTTGTATCTGCCGATGGCGAAGCAGTTTTACTCGAAGCATTAGTTATTTGGTTTACTGCTTCGGTTTGCTTTGGCTTTACAGTGTCCGATGTTGATGGTGAATTTTCTATTTTTTGTGTGTTATTACACCCAATGAAACTGCTAATAACTATCCCTATAACAACTACTAGAAAACTTAATCTGAGTCTTTTCATTCTATCCGCTCCTATCACTTTGTGTTTTTATACTCTTCTTGTCTTTTAAGAATAAGATTAGTGTAAGTACTTACCTGTCCATCCCCATTATATTGTGTTACAAAACTCTTCAAGTCACCATTTTGTAAAGCTTTAAGAGTTTTTCCGTTATTATAATTTTTAAAGAACGTTGCCATACCCTTTATTTGCTGCTCATGTCCTT
>CAYXPB010000357.1:3620-4563 GCA_964466645.1 uncultured Acetivibrio sp.
GCTGAACTGTATCCACATGCGGCATAGTTACCTCCCATTATTTGTCCAAGACCCATACTTATAGATTGATAAGCGGCTTCTTCGCTTAAGCTCTTCGCAAAATTGAATGCTGCATATTCGCTACTTTGCTTGCCAGTATGTACTGCCCTCCACTCCTCATCTGTGCTTGTTCTAAATTTATGGTCTTTCCAATAGTAAGTAAACAAATCTGTATACCCTTTTGTTCGGTCAAGGAAATAATGATTTTCAAATCGAATCTTTAGATTCCCATCTACAAACCCCGAGCCGCCTGACTCTACAAGTATTACCGCAGCTAACAGATTAGGATCAACTCCAAATTCTTTAGCCATTTGATTGATTGTGTCTCCAAATTTCTTCTTAAATTCAGATGTAGAACCAATCGGACTCTTATCACCATTACCCGTCCCCTCATTAGAATGAGGTTCTACAGTTGGGATACTTTTTTGATTAGCAATGCGATTCTTTTCATTTATAAGACTATTATAACTCCAAATTGTTTTTTGCAAGTCAAGAATATCCGCCATAGTTCCTCCATATTCTTTATCTAAATAACTATCAATTGCTTTTTTTAAGATAGGATCTTCATATGCTTTAGTACTTTTCATGCTGCTTCTCGCAGTTTCAGCATTACTTGCAGCTTGTTTTTGAGCTTCTGTTCTAGAATGTCTTTCCTTTTGGAAAAAACACATTTTATCTCGCTTTTTTTGCTCTTCTTCATATATTTCCTTTGCAGCTATTATTTCACCAATCAAATCTAATGCTGATTTTTCTGAGTGTCCTGTCGGGTCATAATACATCATTGGCTCATTGTGACAGTAAGTATACAAATTAAGTGACAATGGGTCAGCAATTGTACCTCTGTATGTATCCTGCTGCAAAAATCTTGCTGTCTGTGGATCATAATACCTTGCATGTAAATTGT
>CAYXPB010000358.1:0-4562 GCA_964466645.1 uncultured Acetivibrio sp.
GTATACAGTTGGTACTACCGGGGGGAATCCTGATATATCAACAGATAATTATAAAAAGCTTTTATATGGTCACCCAAGTTCGAGCACATCGTATACTACACTTAGAATAAATGGAACAAATCATATTTATGGTAGCGGTTCATTTACTACAAATCCAATTATTGATGCTCAAGCTAATAAAAACATATCAGAGCAAAAAGTAGGAGATGTAAGAGTTAAGCAAGTTTTGACACTTGTGAAAAATACAGCAACCGATAGAGAAGATATTGTAGAGATTAAATACATAATCAAAAATGAAGGGACCACGTCTGCTAGTACAGGTGTAAGAATCATGATGGATACTATGCTGGGAAATAATGATGCGGCTCCTTTTAGGATACCTGGTGTAGGGGAAGTTACATATGAAAGAGAATATACAGGAGATAATGTTCCTCAATATTGGCAAGCATTTGATAGTATGACGAATCCACAGGTAGTTTCACAAGGTACATTGTTAAGATCCTCCGAAAACAAGCCTGATAAAGTTCAATTCACAAACTGGAGAAGAGTTTATAACAACGCATGGGACTATAATGTAAGCACATCATCTCAAAATGGGGACAGTGCTGTTAGTGTTATATGGGAGCCAAAAAATATTGCTCCGGGACAAGAGGTAGAGTATGCCACTTACTACGGCTTAAGCGAATTGGTTCAAGATTTAAAACCACCTTTAGCGGTTAGCTTATTTGGTGATGCAAGTGTAAGAGCTACCCAGAACGGTTATGAACCCAATCCGTTTGTTGTTACTGTTTATGTTCAGAATATAGGAAGTGCTTCTGCATCAAATGTTAAGGCTAAAATCAATTTACCAACTGGTTTAAAACTTGAAGGCACTGAAGCAGCAACAAAAACAATAGGAAGTATTAGCGTTAACCAGGAGAAACAGTTGTCTTGGTCAGTATCAGTTGATTCAAGCAATGCTGATAAAACATTAGAGTATTCAGTTGATGTCTGGTCGGATAATACTGAAAGCAAAAATGTTAAGAAGAGTATTTTTATACCAAGAGCATTAGATAAAAAGGCAATAATATTTATACCCGGAATCACCGGTTCTGAGATATTTACAACCGAAGCATTCAATTCAAAAACTTTTCTAGGAAAAGATTTTGATTTTAACTACTCAAATGATTACCGATTGTGGGATCCAGCCAGTGCAGCAGGCAAGAATACAGCACAAATACTATTGGATCGTGACAGGGTTAAAACTGATGTTCGGCTACTTGTGTGTAATGAATCCGGAGATGCCATTGTACCAACAGAAGCTAAAGATTTAGATACGACGGATCTTCATTTTGGTGCGACAGATCATTATGGGATTATTATGACTAGACTAATTAATGAGTTTTCTTCAAGTGGTTATGAAGTTGACTTCTTACCTTATGATTGGAGAATGGATAATTCTATTGCAGCAAATAATCTTGAAACATTAATTAATAATAAGGGGTACTCAAACGTTATACTAGTTGCCCATAGCATGGGAGGTTTAGTTGCTTCCAAATATATTTCTAAGAGCACTACAAACAAGAATAAAGTTGAAAAACTAATTACTATGGGAACTCCGTATTTAGGTTCACCAAAAGTATTGCATGTATTAGAGACAGGTAATTTCTTTAATGATTCAAAAGATACGTTAATGCATGAACCAATTAAATTTATTGGTAATAACTTGAGTGCATTATATCAACTTTTGCCTACAAAGAAGTATTTTTCACTCAATAATACATATTATGTTAAAAAATATGTAGAGGGAGATTGGTATCCAGGGGGGAAAAAGGAGCAAAATATTGATTTAAAAACATATGATGACACAAAAAAACTTATTAGCCAGCGAAATTGGGCATTATCTAGTAACAATACAGTAAAGAGATTTTTTGTTGATGCTGAGAATTTTCATGATAGTTTATTTGATAACAATTCACAGGTGGTAAAATCTGTGGATTCATATCTAATTATTGGGTATGATAAAGATACAATTATGAAAGTGACTGAAAAATATAAGAAAGATGGCAGCTTTAAAGAGATTAGGGATATAATCAAATTAAACGGAGGTGATGGTACAGTACCTGTTACTAGTGCAAATATAGGTGGTACTGTAAGTAGCGATAAAACTTATTATATTCGTGAAGAACATGGAGCTTTACCACGTAATAATAATGTTATTGATCTTGTAGTTAATATTATTAACGGAAATACAAATACATTTGATCAAAATACCTTATCTAAGACTTTGCCTACGGAGATTAATGAGAAAGGTTGGTTTGGATCAACGAAGACAAGAAGAGTAGAAGTAAAGGTTGAGTGTCCAGTTAGGCTTGAAATATACGATGAAATTAATAACTTTGTAGGAACAGCGGACGATGAATATATTATAAACTCAACATCTGATTATGGTACATTTGATACTTATGGAGAGAATAATGATAAGAAAATGGCATATTTACAAGATGGTGTATATAATGTTAAATTAGTGGGCAAGAGTTTAGGGTTGATGAATCTTTCTATAAAACTTCAAGACGCAGGATATGATATCAAGACAATCTTATTTAACGATGTTCCCGTTACTGAAACAACAGTATTCACAACAAATACTGATTTTTCATCTAATATTTTGCTTTATGTTGATTCAAATAATGATGGTATTATTGATAACACCATAAATCCAACAGATATTATAAAGGGTGATATTTCATCTGATAATATTGCACCAAATATTATTTCAACGATAACTGGCTCACAAGGGAAAAATGGTTGGTATATTTCTGATATTAAATATGATCTTAGTGCATCTGACAATTTGGGTGTGAAGGATATAGAGTATATTTTTAAAAATGAATCTAATCCTCACCTTTTTGGTGAAATAATTGAAATAGTCGATGAGGGCACAAGTGAAATTTATGCTACAGCAGTTGATTATAACAATAACCGTTCAATTATACTAAATGATGTAATACACGTAGATAAATCAGCGCCTACAATTGATATAAATATTGAAGAAGGTTCTGAATTCTTATTAAATCAAAAAGTAGGCTTTACTTATAGTGCTTTTGATGAAGTGTCAGGTATAGAATCAGTTTCTTCATCAATCGAGAACAATAGTCAAATTGACACATCAACTGTTGGAGAGAAAACAATTACAGTAATAGCAACTGATTTTGCTGGAAATCAGTCAATTAAAACAATAAAATACAAGGTTAAATATAGCTTTGAAGGTATAATCAAACCTATCAACTCGGACGGTTCAAGTGTATTTAAGTTTGGTAGAGCTATACCTGTAAAATTTCAACTTAAAGATTATGCAGGCAATAATTCTAGCATTGCAAATGCGAAATTATACCTAGAAAAGATAGCAGATTTAGGTACTGGAACTTTCATTGAAGCAGTCTCAAGTGGAAATTCAAACACCGATAACATCTTTAGATATGATAATAAGGATGAACAGTATATTTTCAATCTGAATACGTCAAACATGTCAGTTGGTACTTGGAAACTAAAGATTATTTTAGATGACCATTCAGAGTATGATATAGAAATATCATTGAAGTAGTGAAAAAGAAAATGCTTGAATTCCAGCTTGTTTTCAAATTGCTGGAATTCAGGTGCTTTTAGGATTATAATAACTTTATAATAATAAAATAAGGAGGGTAATCCATGAATTCAATAAGAAATAATATTTTTACGATTATTATATCTACAATATTTGTGGGGATTATATCATATTCTGTTCTATATATAATGTATGGTTTAATACAGAATAGTTATAAACAATCACCGGTACTTGAGGCTACAATTATTTTCCTCTTGCCCGTAACAGTAACTATGATAATAGGTTATTTCATTGAAAAAAATTATAAAATTAATGTAATATATTCTATTCCTTTAAGTTTTATTTTCATTACATTAATAACATTTATAAAAACCTATTTTGAAAATATTAATCAACCAAAACCGCTTATTCTTGATATGAGATACTTGGATGCGCAATTACTACTTGGTTGCTCAATTGTTGCACTTATATATTATTTTTTACAAAAAGTTCTTGGAACTAAAGTTCATGTTGGATGTGGAATAATAAATGCATTAGCAATTGTCATATATACAGTAGCAAGATTTATTAAAATAATTTAGCTTATTAAACATAATTTTAAGTACCATGAAATTTGTAAACAATTAATTGTGATTTCAAATTTAATTGCAAACAATAAATAACAAACTTGAATTCAGGTCTGTTATTTATTGTAATGGAGACTAAATTTTCAAATAGGATGTGTGTGGATCTTTTAGAAAATTTTTGTCGAGTTTTCTTAGACCATTATACTAAATCAAATGCAAATGGAAAAAAATTCTGTTGCCAAGAAATAGCGATTTTGATACAAGCAGTTTTAATTCATATAAAATCTCTAAATTGAAGCTTAGTCAGGCTAGTAATGGTGATGTTCCTTACATTGTATTTAGTGGTGACTGGGTGGACATTATAGTGGATACGCTATGAATTAACTCTACCAAAAATACAGCCAATGATATGT
>CAYXPB010000359.1:0-4547 GCA_964466645.1 uncultured Acetivibrio sp.
TGCACCGAGAAACCATATAATTCACTGGGTTCTAATACTTTTATATACTTATTTAAATTATAATCCATATCACCATCTTTTACACAGATTTCATATATATCATCAGGCTTCAGTTTTGATATGTCTGCAGCACATGATATATCTTTAAATTCTCCACCAAAGTTGGTTTTGATTGTGTTCCATATTCCGCCTTCAATTTCCTCTTTAGTATTTAAGTTTACCAAAACAAGCTTTGCACCTTCAGATATATTTCTAACCCATCTGCAATTTAACTCCAGCAATTGTTTCTTTGATAAACCGTAAACTATTTGTTCAGTATCAGATGAGTTTTTGAAGGAAGATGAATTATAATAATGTCCAAGTTCACAATAATCTGTATTTATCTTGACTTCAGACGAATTGTAAAAGTAATCATAATCTGTTCCATTAATTCTTATGTAATATTTTGTTTCATCTTTCAAGGCTTTACTAATATTAAGCGTACCCTTTATCATTACCTGACCTATGCTATAACTAGAATTTGCACGATATACTGAAACCGACTTGTCAATAGTAGTCTTATCCATGACTCCATAAGTTTCATTGTCTGCTACCAATTCAATATTGATATTTTCATTATCCTCACCCATAATACCATTATCTATCTCATATCCGCTTATTGTAAAATCAATTTTCCCTGTAGCTGGTAAAACAGGTGGGTAAAATGACATTTTTTTATCCACGCCGGCAATATCATTTGATGCAGGCATACTAAATCTTATTCCATATGTCTGGTTGCTTCCTTCACATGTAAACTCGAGATAGTATGAACCGCCTTGGGTTAGCAGCCCTAATTCACTTTTTTTCGGAAATTGAAGTAAAAATGTACCATCTTCATCTGCTTTTACTCCCGACAATTCAGAAATCGGAATTTTCAAATCATTGTTTTCCCTATATAAAGCAACAGCATAATTAATGTTTTTGTCGCACTGTTCAGTATACACACGTATCAAAGCTTTTTCTGAATCCATTATTTTTGCAGATTTCAGATACAATTTATTGCTGGAAGTATAGGATGACATCTCTCCTGCTTCTGCATTTGCACATATACCCTCAGGATAACTTATCCTTAATGAATACTTGTTATTTTTATCAAGAGGTCTGTCAAGCTTCAAACGAAACTTTATTTTTGAATCTCCATAAGCATAAACATAATCAATTTGGGAAGCTACTGTATTTTCATATAAATCTACCAACTCAACATTAATTTTATCAGCGTCAGCATTTTTTAAATTACTAAAACCAACAGTAACCATTACATTTGAAGATATATCATATAGCGAACTGCAATACATGCTATCAATTATCAATTTATCAGTAACTATTAATCTTGCTTGTGTAGGATACTCCGAAACCCCTGTAACAAACTTGATGCTATATTTGTTATCAGGTTTTAATAATTCCTTAAAAGTAACAGCAGGAATTTGTGCACACTGTAAGGTCCTTTTAAAATTATCCTCATTATATGAATTAGCAGTAGTTGTGTAGTTGCTAAAATAAGAGGTATTATATATTTGAGCAGTGCTAACACTTGAATTACTAGTAGTACCAATTATTCCTTTACTATTAGAAATTATAAATTTTCCGACGGAAGAGTTAATATCCTTAAAGTATACTCTGCCATATCCATTACAAGATAACGAATTCATAGGTGCATACAAGATAGCGTTATTGCCGATTTTGACCTCAGCTTTACAACTCGCTATTACTTTATCGCCTTCTCTGTCCTTACATGTAACCCTTACTGTGTAAACGCCATTATCCACATGTTTATTGAAATTACATGCAAATTGAAGAACATTGTCATCTGGGGTTCCAGTTGCTCCTCTTATACAATCTGCCGGAATCTCAGATATGCTGTCAATTAGGACACCTTTTTTTATAAGCTCTGCTTCAAAAATCAAATCTCCTTCTAAAGCCCCAAATAAAAGGTCCGCAGGTATTTTGGGTGCTGTCACTATTATTGATGCATTATCTTCTTCTACATATGTATTATTATCAAATTTGTAAACCAGCTCAGTATTATTGGAGACATACTTTTTAACCGACAAATTTGTAGGTGCATTTTGGTTTACATTTATATTGATAGTATATTGTTGGTCTTTATAAAGCTTACAAGCCATGGAATTACTAAGTTCAGGCCAGTGTCTGATACTTGTAAGCGTATTGTTTTGGCTGTCATAAATGGACATATGTGAAATTGTTGATTCAGATGCTGTTATAATATAAGTTGTCGTCGTTTCAGGCACAAACGAAATTAAAAAACTTGATTTTTTTTCTGTGCTGCTCTCGTCATTTAAGACCATAACTTCATTTTCAACAATGGAAATAACATTTTCAGGCGTAGAAGCTACTACACTATTTTCTTCTGTACCCGAAATATCACTGTACTTAAAAGAGTGCTTTAGAACCTTTGCTACTCCTGTAACAGAACTTTTCATCAGAATGGAGTTTTGATCTTCTTCACCTTCTTTTAAAGGCAAAATTATGTCTTTTTCTTCGATGGGTAAGAGTCCGTTTAAACCTTCATCTGGAACGATTTCTTCAAGAGGTGTGGGCACTGCATCAAGTATTACCGTTGGAATTCCATTTAGCATGGTTTCGGGTATCAAAGTATTCATTGGATCGCCTTTATTAATCGGTAATGGAACAGGCGTCGCATATACCTCCTCATATACAGCCTCAGCCACAGCCTGAGGTGCAAGTGTGTTTCCACCGCTATCAACTTGATTACCTGATAGATTTGCAGCAAAAGATAAGTTTGGCATTAAGCAGCTGTTCAATATCAGAACAACCAAAATAAAGGCCATGCTCGATTGAAATTTTAATTTCACGATGATACACTCCCCTAAAATTGTATTTTATATATATATGAACTTCCAAAACTTTGTAGAAGATACAAAGATGAAAAACTATCTACTATTATACAATAAAAAATTTAGTATTTAAACTAACATTTGTTAGAACAATTTTATTTTCTTCTAAATTTTGGTAATTACAATAATTTTATGTATTTGCTATGAAGAATACCAAAGAAATGTTTTCTGAAAATCATAAATACTTTTCACCTCCTGTAATGAAACCTTCTACATACCAACCTTCTTTATCTTTTGTCATACAGGAAAAGGAACAAAAAACTGACGGCAATATTTATTTCGGCTACCGTGGTGATAATTGCCTTTGTTATTGTGCTTACCGCATTGATAATCCCCAGTAGGAAGTATAAAGAAGCTGTTACATTGTTTAAGGATGGAAAGTATGACCAAGCAGTTACTTCTTATATAGAGAGTGGCCCATATATAAAAAATGCAGAGATACTCGAATATTGGGTAAACAAGAATGCGAAGAATACTTCCGCAGGTCAATAGCATACCGTTGGTTTGAAGGCAAATGGAACGGTTGTGGCTGTTGGAGACATTGGATATGGTGATAATGAATATGGTCAATGTGATGTTTCCGGCTGGAGCGGCATAAAAGTGCCGAAGAATTGAGGGTGTTTAATGCAAAACCAAGTGACTGAATAAGAAATGCGACAGCAATTTCCGCAGGCGACTTCCATACCGGTGGTTTGAAAACGGATGGATCAGTTGTGAATCTCGGATCCAATATGTATGGTTTATTTGATGTTTTCGACTGTACAGACATTGTCTCTATTTCCGCAGGCCGCAACCTTACCGTTGATTTGAAGGCAGATGGAATCAACTTCACCTAATGTTTCAAAAACCGTGATTTTTGAAACATTGAGATATGATTTTTATGCCGTCAAAAATTTAAGGGCTTGCGCATAGAACCCCTTTATTGAATTCTATTAGCAAGCCTTTTTGTGTATAAAAAACCAGTTTATCTTATAAAATCAAAAACATTCAAGTAGTTGTTACTGTATGAGAGAAAACCTAATTCTCTTGAAATCGGATAACAAATTTCCCAATCATCAATACTCAATACTTTAAACTCTTTATTTAGTTCACTGTCATAACTGTTTTCTATAAATGAGAGTCTAAAAAAGTACAAGCCTTTTTGGGACTTACCTGATTTGGTTTGCTCAGTTATACTTATTACATCCCGTCCATAAACAAATTTTGTACCCTTAGAGTCTTCTTCCGTCTCTATAATATTATTAAACTGACTGGTAAAGTCCATTGTAAAAAATCTATTATTTGTCTTTTCAGTAACGGAATTGAAGATATCCTCATTGTGTAGATTTTTGTAAAGAGAACTGCATTCATAATCTTTAAGCTTATCTCTCAATCCATTAAAGAATTCAACTATCTCTGAGTTCTTGAGAACCTCTCTTTGAACACTCAGGCTGACCCTTCTTCCAAGCCCGTCGTAAGAAAAGGTAGTAACATCGTTTTTCCAGTCTGTTACCTTTTCAAGCTTATTAGCTGCATTAAATTCGTATTCGGAAATAACCTTATCTCCGAAAGAAGTCTTTATGAAGTTGTCAATATTACTTTACACATTTTTCTCGAATAGCAATATGTGTAAAATGTGTACAATTTAGACTT
>CAYXPB010000360.1:0-4515 GCA_964466645.1 uncultured Acetivibrio sp.
TTAAAATTTCACCTAATACCATTAAAGCTCTTCTTGAATTAGTTCCTTGATGGGCTTTTGAGGCTCTGATTGCTCGTTAAGGTAAAAAGTTTACTTTTCGACCTTAACGAGCAATGCTACTCATGCAGCAAAGAGCTTACGTAAATCATTTTTTCTTAACAGGAATCCAAATTTCGCTATAGTAGTTTTCATCTTGATTTCCTTTCGGGTAATCCGCTATATCGCTGTACATTTCAATATTGTAACCTGCTGCAATTTCATAATCCTTACAATTAGGTAGCCATTCAGAGAAGATTTTTTGGTTCACATCTTGCAGAGATTTCGGCATTGCACCCTTGCAAGCGAAAACAGCCCAAGTGTGTTTCGGAATAATCTTTGTAATAAAGCCATCCGGTACTTCTATGCACGGATTGTAATTGTCTGCAATCAAATATTCAAACTCCTCAGAACCAATACTCTCATCAATACATATACCGTACATTCCGCATACAATTTTTCCTTTTCCAGTTTGATAATGTTCTGTCCAAAACTTTGGAATATCTGCTCTTGCAGCATCATATTTGAATACCTTCGATACACCAATGACCGTAAAAGAATCTTTTTCAACAATTTTGTAATCCATAATATAACCGCCTTCCAATGAAAATTTGATTTTTAGAGAAGCAAAAGCTTTTATCATTGCTCCATCTTTACGAACAGCAGTGGGGGTGACACCGTGGAAACGAGTAAAAGCTTTTGTGAAACTATCCGGTGAATCATAACCATATTTTAAAGCTATGTCAATGATTTTTTCATCAGTAGAAACAAGCTCACTGCCGGCAAGTGTAAGCCTGCGTTGTCTGATGTACTCTCCTACCGTAAAACCACAGAGCATAGCAAATCCCTTTTGAAAATAAAACGGTGACACTAATGCTTGTTTTGCAATATTTTCTATTGTAAGATCTTCAGTTATATTATTTTCAATATAGGTGATAGCTTCACTGATACCTTCAATCCATCCCACAATTACCACCGCCCCTCTGTGTTTATATCTTATCAATTTTCATGCTGTCGTACCCGATTTTTTATGTTGTGTTTTGTCTAGATGTTAAAGATTATATAAATAACTCTATTTTGAATTTTACACTGTCTCTACATCAACTTGCTTAAGAAAGACTATTTACAAGCCTAAAAAGATTTCTTTTTATGTATAAATAGTGCCACAAATACCAAGTATAATAGTACCGGAAGTAGAGAAAAAAACTTCACTATACTTCCCTCTTTGAACTTTAAAAATAGTGCTACTGAAAGTAAAAATACGAACAGACCCAATTTTTTAGTATTTTCCTCTACCTCCATCATATTTAAAAAATATTCGGCTTCCTTGTTAATTGGATCAATGCTCATAACTTTTTCATAGTTTTTCTTTGCTTCACGCCAATTTCCAAGATAAGCCTCTGACTTTCCCAAAAACAGCAGCTTGTTTTTTTCAGAGGCTCCTGTATTTATATATATATCCATTAACTCTTTTATTTGGTTCCTATCTTTTCTTCTTTTAGAAGTGAGCAATACATATCTAAGTATGAGAGGATTGTTACACTCTTCACTAAAAGCTTCCTCTAGCATCCTTACACCTTCTTCTTTCCTACCTCTTTTCCATAATGAATATCCATACAAAGCCAGCACATCAGCTTCCCCTGAACTTATTTTATTTATATTAATGTAATACTGGTCGGCACTATTATAATCACCTTTTTCATTGTGATAAATCATCATCATTACAAATACCGCTAATGGTTTCATACCATATTCCAGCGATCTTTGACACAGTTCTATAGCATTATCTACTCTGCCTAAGTAAAATTCACATACAGCCATATCATAATAAGCATAAGGATATTCAGGATGTTTTGAGATTAAATCCGATGCAATTGACTTCGCCTTTTCAAAACGCCCAATATTGATAAAGTGCTGTAACTGCTTCCTAATCCTCTGAGGCTCTGAATTAATTTCACTTCTCAATTTTATAAACCTCCGAGATATCTCTTGTGTTTTCTTAGAAACACTTCTACATCACTAAACATAGAACTGCTGCTTCCGTACTTTATGTAAGTCTCCATAGTCTTTATCCAATCAAGAGTTGAAGGCTTTGTCTTATCTATAGTCAAAAACAAATCTTTCATACTTATTTTTCTTTCTATACCCGTCTTCATTATTGAATCAATTACATCCTCAGCTGCAAGTTCAACCACATTTTCAATATCTGCACCGGAATATAACTCGGTTCTTCTTGCAAGCTCCATATAATCTATATCTTCAATAGGTCTTCCCTGAAGTTTTAAAACAAATATTTCTTTTCTTGCATGTACATCCGGTGGCATAACAAATATCAGCCTGTCAAATCGCCCAGGCCTTCTTAATGCAGGGTCAACATCCCAGGGCATATTTGTAGCCCCAATTATTAGCATCTTTTCGGTGTTGCTTTCTATACCTTCAAGCTCTACAAGAAGCTGATCAATAATTGGTCTCATGTGTTCACCCATTAGCTTTGCTCGGTTATAACCAATTGTATCTATCTCATCAAAAAACAGAATACAAGGTCTCTTTGTTCTTGCCTTTGCAAAAATATCTTTGATATTCTTAGAACTTACACCTAAATATGGATCAAGTATGTCTGTAATATGTACAGGGATAAAACTTGCCCTACACTCACCTGCAGTTGCCTTTGCAATAAAGGTTTTGCCGCATCCGGGAGGTCCAAAAAGAAGAATACCTCCTCCGGATTTTTTCTTGAATTTTTCAAATAGTCCTGGGGTAGAAAAAGGCTTTATGATTTTCATCCTTATAGTTTCTTTAAGCTCATCGAGTCCACCAACATCAGAAAAGGTAATGTTTGTTTCTTTGTCCTCTTCTAACAAAATATGCCCTCTCCTCTTACCTTCTATAACTCTCAACGGTATAACCGTATTGCTATCTTCATTTTCATCTAATTCCTCAGAGATTTTTTCATATTCTCCCTTTTCTAAACTATTATTTTTATTTAAATAGACTGACTCCTCACTCTTATCTGTGGTTATTGTATATTTGCTAAGGTCGGATGCTTCTGATAAACTGCTAAGCGCTGTAATTATCTCACTCTTAACGCTATCATCACAATATTTTAGTGCTTCAGAAAATGCTTTTAGCGCTTCACTAATATTGCTATTTTGAGAATGTTCAAGCCCAAGCAGATACCACGCATTGCTGTCTTTTGGATTTGCTTGTATTAGCTTATTTATCAGTTCAATTTTATCCATTTTATCCTCCGAAAAATTATGATAGTTAAATTATATCATCTTTTAAAGAAAACCAAAGCTATAAACAAGGCTCCTAAGACTCCAAGGACAATCATCCAAAGGGAGATTTCGAATAATGCATTTTCGCCCGTCTCAATGTAAGTAGGATTATTCTTATGGTACTTAATCTCTATATTTTGTCCTACTTGACTGTTAGAAATTTGACTTCTTGAATAAATTTTGTATTCTATTTCACCTACATTATATGACAGTATAGGATAGCCGTAATCATTATAAGCAATTATTGTTGCTGATGTTTTTACTGCATTGTTATTAAAGTCCATTTCTAAGTATTTGAAAAACACACCCATTACTATTACAAAAATAGCAGTTACAAAAGCCAAAGGGATCCTTAACCATAAAAGTTTCTTAAATATTCTATAAAAAAACTCGTTATCCATGCAAATTCTCCTTGCGTTAATATTTATTCTGTACCCTGTTAATCTATATTGTAATAATACCATAAAAATTAAGTTCCATATAGCAAATATTCTATAATGACAGTACTTACGCATAATTTTTGAACCTTGATAAAAAAATATATCACGCACATAATTTACCCCAAATGGTTGTTGCTATAGGGGAAAAAAAGTTATCGGTAGTTTTTACCTGTTTATCTTCCAGGTCTTTAGGTGTTACATTAATAATGTGTACAACATTATCAACTTTAACTTGAACATAACCTTATAAAAAGCTAATAGTTTCACCAACAGTGTTAATATTATTTTGTATCTGAATTATCTGTACAAATACTGATGATATTAATACCATTGATAAATAGCCATTTAGTTTTTGAATGCTACGTACTTGGGCTTTTTCAGAGTTTAAAAACTGTTTGATATCCCTGAAAAGCACCTCAATGTCCCAACGGCAAAGATATTTTTTCAGGATATCTTGGGCTGCTATATCAGGCAAATCCGTAATTATGAACCTGTTTTTTTTCAATAGGTGCATTATAGCCGTTTTTGACTGTATAGCTTGGATAAATAGAATCAATATATTGGTGTTGTTAATAGAAATCATAGGCATTAGTCTTGTTATAGCGTCATGTGTGTGATACCCAAGATAATTTCTTTGCGATATAAGTTGCAGTGGGATTGTTAAACAATATTATACCAATGCACAACACAATAAAGGCAATCGTGAGCTTTTGTGGGAATAAAAATTTATCAAAATTGAACTTGGATACAGGTTCAGAGAT
>CAYXPB010000361.1:0-4483 GCA_964466645.1 uncultured Acetivibrio sp.
TGCTTATTTAGGAATAGTGTCTATTATGCCACTCGCTTTTCCGATTATGATTAATTCCAAATATGCAGATGCATATTACCAGATTCCTATTTTGATGGTAGGTGTATTCTTTAGTGCAATGATAGGCGTTATGAGTGCGTATTATATTGCTGATAAGAATACGACAGTCATAGCTAAGACATCCATGATTTGCGCAGCGATTAATCTAGCTTTGGATGTCGTTTTGATGCCATTTATTGGATTGTATGCTGCTTCTATAGCTACTGTAACGGCATACTTTATAATGTATATTGTTAGATATATTGATATAAATAGACGATATGGTGTGAAGAATTCACCTAAAGTGCTCATTTTTTTGGCGATTGCCACAATGGTTGTATTTGCTATATACTATTATAGAAACATGATTCTATGCGTAATTTGTTTTATCTGTGTATGCATTGTGTCGATTGTATTGAACAAGAATGTATTGCATAGTGGCGTGGATATTATAAGAAATAAAATTTTCAAAAAACAAAGAGAAAAACAATGAAAAATACAACAATACTTATCATGGCAGCGGGCATCGTAAGCCGCTTTGGGCGCGGCATTAAGCAGCTAGATCCTGTTGGCATAAACAATGAAATAGTAATAAATTACTCCATCCACGATGCAATCGAGGTTGGATTAAAAAATAGTTTTTGTTATCCGCAAGGACATTGAAGCAGATTTCTATGAGCGAATTGGTGACAGAGTAGAGGCAATCTGTGCAAAGCTGAATGTGGAAGTCGCATACTGCTTTCAGAACATGGCTGCTATCCCGGATGACCGCAGTAAACCCTTGGGGAATTGGACAGGCTATTCTGGCAGCCAAGGAGCTGATCCATGAGCTCTTTGCTGTTATCAATGCTGATGATTACTACGGAAAAGAAGCCTTCCGTCAGTTTCATGACTGGCTAGTGCTTGATCATGCGGATAGTGCAGTTGCAATGACTGGCTTCATTCCGAAGAACACTTTGCCCGAAAACGGAGGAGTAACCAGAGGCGTTTACAAAGTAGAAAGGGACATACCCATATTATCGATGTCATTGAGACCAGTAACATCATCAAGACGAAAGCCGAAGCAGATGGTGTAGCACTTGATCCGGATTCTTATGTATCCATGAACTTCTGGGGATTCCCGGCAAAAGAAGGCTGTGCCCCTGCTTTTATGACGGTTCTGGAAGAACAGTTCAGAGTGTTCTTTGAAGTAGCGGTTTCGGCGAATCCTTTGAAAGCCGAGTATCTGCTTCCGACCCTGATAGGTGATCTGCTGCGATATGGCAAATACACAATGAAGCTTCTCGGAACAAAAGATCATTGGTTTGGTGTCACCTATAAAGAGGATAAACCTGCTGTGGTTGAGAGCTTCAAGAAGTTAATAGAAGACGGCGTACATAAAGAAAATTTGTATTCAGATCTATAATTAAATGAAAGCAGGTGGAGATATGCCTAATAAAGAGGTACCAATACTATTTCAGCGTAAAGAAGAGTGCTGTGGATGTACGGCCTGCTATGCTATCTGTCCGCAAGAAGCAATTATTATGGCTGAAGATGAAGAAGGGTTTGAATACCCACAAGTTAATGCAGATATCTGTACTCGGTGCTATATGTGCCTGAAAGTTTGTCCAATTAAGGTGGCTAAGAGGGATAGCATATGATCCCAATCTCAATAAAAGACTTCGTCGCAATGACGGCGAAGCAGAAGAATGTCACGTTTTTTCTTCTTTGCATTTTAAGTTAAATCAGTTAAACTTCTTTTCCAATCTTCTATTCTCCTAGCTTTTTCTGATTTAACCTTTTCAAAGCGTTGTTGCACAGTTTTAGTAATATCTTTCTTAGAAACAACATCACTAGCACCTGTAATTGATTTTGATATAGCCATAGTAGGTGTACCTCTAATTAACCAATAGTGGATGCTATCTGCGATAGTTTCAATCAAGTGATAGATTCGTGTGTCGTAGATCCATTATTGTTGATACCGATTTTTATCCTCATATTCAGCATACCCTGTTAAGCCATAAAATGTAATGACTCAACAGGGTAACCCCTTTTGTCAAATTACCAAAACAAACTATGGTTTATTGCATAAGTTTCCATAATAGTTCTATCTCTTTCACATCATTGCAAATCCTTACAGTTGAAAGGTATAAAAAGCCTTATATCTATACTATGAGTGTGGGGTTCTCCTGGCTTACATATATATTCTGGTACTCCACATAGCTTTAATATTCTCTTCTGATTTTCAGTTATCCCCTCCGGCACAACTCTCTGAACGCAATTGCCTGTTGGAATTGCAAGAGCTTTAATATATTCAAATACATCAAGGATAGACGTCCCTGTGGGAGTAAGAGTAATACGCCTTCCTTGAAGGGTAATGCTCTGAGTTTCTCCTTCAAGACTTTTTCTTATTCTTCGTTCAATGACATTCAATTTAACTGACAAACCAATAGGAATTACCAATGATATGTGTGACAACTTTTAGTAAACATGCAATAGCTACAAAGCAAGTTAAGGTTACTACAGATCCCAAAATGACTAGAATATTTCTCCCTAATGGTCTAGTAAGAGAATTACCGAAAGGATGATATATTATGACATCTGAACTAAAACAATTAATTAATATAGCAATTAATGAAGTAAATAAAAATCCCAAGGGTGAACTCATATTGCCGTTAAGAAAAAAAATATGTAAGTTATTGGGTGATCATAAAGAAGATGAAGTGGGTCATGCTGTATTAACCCAAGGATTATTAGTAAGAACAGAGCTAGCCATTTTGTGTGTAAATAAAGTTATGCCAATTTGGAATAGTGTTTTAGCAGATGATACAACTCCCGTAACTATATTGGAAAATATAAGAGATTACATAGCAGGAAAACAAACTTGGGATTATTTGTGGGAGATACCCAATAGTTATTGTACAGTACTGGATAATTACATAATTAATAACAATTATGATAATGCCATATATGTTGGTTATGCTTCTGTAAATGCATTGTATGTGGTACTTAATGATGAAGACTTTGATGAAGATAATGAAGAGTTGCTTGACAGTGATTTAGACCCGTATACTTGGGATACGGCTTTTTATTCCGCTCTTGCATATTCAGAAAGTGAACTTTACGATGAGGAAACTAAGATTCAAAAAAGAAGAGAATTCTGGTTATGGTACCTAAACGAAGCTATAGCTAAAGCTTTGCGGATTTTATTGGTATAGTACAATGAACTATGTTACTTTTGTAAAATTGAAGGAGGATAATAAATGTCTTCATCACAGCCTATAGTAAGGCAAATAAATTGGTTTTCTGTATTTCCGCAAGTTTTAGTGCTTGTGGTGATTTGTGGCATATATTATTACTTGGGTGTAAGTGATTTTATTCTTTGGGGTGCAGGAACATATTTATTGCTATCATTTTTTCTAAGAAGAATGATCCCTAGAAACCAAAGAAAGGGTATTGTATATTTAAAGAAAAAACAATATCAAAAAGCTTTAGATGAGTTTAAGTTAAGCTATGAATTTTTTAAGAGATATAATTGGATTGATAAATATAGATTTGTAGTATTGTTATCATCAAGCCGAATCTCATATACGGAAATGGCATTAGCTAATATAGCTTTTTATTATGGACAGCTTGGGGAAGGTGCTAAATCAAAGGAATACTATGAAAAGATACTTAAAGAGTTTCCTGACAGCCAAATAGCTATTGCTTCGTTAAAGATGTTTGATGCTGCAAAAGATATGAGAGAATAGGTTAGAATTGATTAATAATGCTGACGAGTTTGAAGCTGATATAGGTAATAACTCTACACTATTCAAAAGGGCATTACCAAAAATTTCCTTAGCCTTATTGTTTAAAGTGAAATGAATTGGAGTTATTGATGAAAAATCACCTACTGAATATTTTTTACTTTATCTGCCTCAATGTCGAAAATTTTCACACAAACCCACCTCTTTAATTTTTTTCTAACTGCTAATTATACCACAAATTCATATAACTTTTGAAGTTTTAATTTTCCATCTAATAGCATTTGTCTTATTTCGTCAAGTACCTTAAATTGAGTTCCAAAGAATAGACTATTAACTACAGTAGCAACGTCATTTGCAGAATTAAGTCCATTTTCCACAGCCGATGCAGCAACACCCCATGCAAAACTCCAGAAAATTTCTTCATCCACATTCATATCATCTGCAATAAATTCTTGTTCATCAGGAGTATTATATACAAAGGGGTCAATATCTATATCATCATCATAACCGTCATTATCACTATCTTTTTTATCAGGATAACTAATCATATTGTAGTAAGGTCTTGAATCAAAAGGTATTTGAGTACTGCAAAAGTAGCAAATGTTAATTTTCCAGCTTCGGCTTGTTCCTAATTCTTGAGGAAGCTGCAATCAATGTTACAGTTTGTCCTTATGCTGAGAGTTGATATTGATATGAATTTAATGATATAATGATTG
>CAYXPB010000362.1:0-4414 GCA_964466645.1 uncultured Acetivibrio sp.
TTCTTTCACCTATCATCAAATTATACTCTTTTTTTACATAATGTACAATAGATTCATCCAATTCATCGCCGGCTATTCGTAGGGATTTGCTGGTAACAATTCCCCCAAGGGATATAACAGCCACTTCACTTGTCCCTCCGCCAATGTCTACGACCATACTTCCTGACGGCTCTTCAACGGGGAGATTAGCACCAATTGCAGCTGCCATAGGCTCTTCTATCAAATACGCCTCCTTAGCTCCAGCAGCAAGGGATGCTTCCTCTACGGCTCTTTTCTCTACTTCCGTAACACCGGAGGGTACACAAATTACTACTCTAGGCTTCCCTATTACTCCCTTTGAAAAAGCCTTCTTAATAAAATATTTTAGCATTGCCTGTGTAATATCAAAATCAGCAATAACGCCGTCCTTCATTGGTCTTATTGCAATTATATTCCCTGGCGTCCTTCCAATCATTTCCTTTGCAGCATCACCTACTGCAAGAATATCGTTTGACTTTTTATTTATTGCAACAACAGAGGGTTCTCTAACTACAATACCCTTTCCCTTCAAATGTACCAACGTATTGGCCGTTCCTAAATCTATGCCAATGTCTCTAGAAAATATACTCATTTAATACTTCTCCTCCTAACCTGTTTTACAGATTTTGCTGTTAACCGGTACTTGACAACACATAATACATAGGTATTTACGCGTCATAAAAATTGCCTTACTTTAATACATACACTCCATAATTCCTCAAAGTATCACAAAGCTTTGAAATAGGTAAACCTACAACATTAAAATAGCAGCCTTCAATCCTATCAATAAGTACGGCCCCTAAACCTTGTATGCCATAAGCACCGGCTTTATCTAAGGGCTCTCCCGAGTCTATATAAGCATTAATTGTCTCATCCTTTAGCTCTTTCATCTTAACCCGGGTTGTTTCAATACTCTTATCATATCTAAAACTGTTAATATCAATAACAGCTACTCCTGTCATAACTTCATGCCAATTTCCGCTAAGTCTTTTAAGCATATTAAAGGCATCTTCTCTATCCCTTGGCTTTCCTAAAATTGAGCCTTCCCTAACTACAACCGTATCGGCTCCAATTACTATAGTCTCTCTATTTAAACTTGAATCTTCAGCTATAACCCTCGCCTTTTCAAAGGCAAGATACTGAACTAGTTCCGATGCCTTAAGTCCTCTAGAATTACTCTCATCAACGTCAGATGTCTTAATTACAAAATCTAGTCCTAATTGTTTAAGTAATTCAGACCTTCTTGGCGATTGGGATGCAAGCACAATTTGCATCGTTTTCACCTCATATTAATAAAACTTATTTTTTGTCATAACCATTATACTCATACCATGTATCCTTTTTCAACAAAATATAATTTTTTTACCGAACTTTTTACAATATTCATTCAAAAAAAACAACTGGTCACTTGCCCTAAGTATAGTATGCAATATTCCTCCTGTCCTAATACATTTTTTGCGTAGCAAAATAATGTTCTTCGTTTTGGAAGCTTTTAAGCTTCCGTGATGGGCTTTGTGACTTAATTATTGTATAGGTTGTTTTTTTGAAATGTCCTTAGTCTCAACATTTTTACTTTCTGTAGTCTCAGGGGGTAACAAATTCTCTTTTAACTTAGGAACAACGGAATTTAAGCTATCAATTATTTTACTCATTTCACCAACAGTAAGCTCGTTTATATCCTTCTCTTTAAAGCCCATTTCCTTTAAAATGCCATTCATCACTGCATTGTTATAGGCATCGAGCCCCATGTTTTTTAATTTCTGCTTAAGATAATTGATTTGTCTCACAGTCGCCATCTTTTTATTTGATACAATTTCCTTTTTTGCTTCTTGATCTTTTTGTATCCTGCCCTCCACCATACTAAATTCTTCATCTAACATTCTTGCTTCTTCAGGATACAACCAATCGTTTTCACCCATCAGTTTTCTGATAATTCTATCACAAGCACCTGTTATAGTCTTTTCAAAGCCAAATTCCTTATCCTCAATAAGCTCCTTTCCTATGTCAAATAATTCCCAATCACTCAGTGAGAAATCCGGATTCTCCTTTATTTTTGGTTTTCTATTTTGGTAAATAGTTTTTCCGTTTTCATCTCTAACCATATTTCTGCTTTCAATTTTTTGTGCAAGATACTTTTGGAATCTGTTAAAATAATCAATTTGCTTTCCGTCAACAATTACCTGACCGGAAGATATATCACTTCCTTGAACCTTAATTACAAAAGCCGGGAGTGCAATTTCTCCCATTCCAGGAAATTGCGCACTTTTCTCATTCAACTGCACTATATCTATGTCATCAATTGAAATACCTTTCTCTTTTGCCTTCTTAAAAAGTCCTTCTGCCTTCATTCTCAATTCTCCACCAATTCCCTTGTAGTAATCCTTATCTTTACTATATACAATCTCCTGAGGTATCTCATTGTTTAAATTCTCAGTTGTATTCATTTCAGAAGTCATTTTACCATCTCCTATGTTTTTATATACACTATTATTAGTAATTTCCCTCGAATCTAAATTGGTTTATATTTCTTTAAAGCCACTTTTAACAATCCCTTTTATTGGGAAATAAAAAAGTGTTTATAAAACATAGGAATTTGCCGATTTATATTATGAATCTTTAGATATACTTATTAATTGCACAATATTTATAATTAATTGCCTTTTGTTAATTTTTTTATACTTCTCATTTTGTTATATAGTAAGTATAATATAATGTAGGCAGACAATTATGTAAATGATTGATGGTGATAAGAGATGAAAATAGAAAAAATTAACGATAGTAAAATTAAAGTCACAATATCATTAAGTGATTTACAGGAACGGAATATAGACTTCGAGGCCCTCAACTATAACTCTCCTGCGACTCAGGAATTATTTTGGGATATGATGGAACAGGCTGAAATTCAGTTTGGTTTTAACACCTCGGAATCACAGCTTGCTATTGAGGCATCACCGGATGAATGTGACGGCTTTGTTATATTTATAACCAAACTTGATGAAGATGGAGATTTTGAATCCATTCAGAAATATATAAAAAATAGGTTTAAAAGATCCGATTTAAGAGTAAAAAAGAAAAGTCACAAGGTATGTTCATCCATAGTGATATACTCCTTTGAGAACTTTGAACATCTTGTAAGTTTGTGCAGCACATTAAAAAGTATATATACTGGTGAGAGTTCATTGTATAAGATAAAAAATACCTATTATATGATACTTACCAAAAATACCTTTTCAGTAGACAATGTTAAGTACTTTGAGTCCTTGCTTAATGAGTACGGAAAAAAAGTGTCAAATACTGCTTACTACGAAGGTTATTTAGAAGAACATGCAAAAAAAATAGTCGAGTTTAATGCTGTAGAAGTTATTTCCTCTTACTTCTGACTAAATTTAAGTAAGATGATTCCAAAAATAATAACTGATTAACTACATTTCAAAAAATTCGATTTTACAGGCTTTATGACCTAAATACCGTTTAGATTATTTTTAAAAATGGCCTAAGCCTATTTTTAAATGAAACCTTTATAGAAGTTTAAAAATCTCGAGAGTAAAGTTTTTACCATTTGCTCCGAGATTTTTATTATTCTAACTGGATAATCAAAAAGACACCTTTACTTTTTAATTTATATAATTTAATATAAATTAAAGCAGTTAGGTGATTTCATTATTTAAATTTATTATTATTTGGGAATTAGAATAGGTAGGTTTTAAAATGTCACCAAAGAAAATAGTACCAAACAAATTTGAAGAATTTTTACAAAACAGAAGCAGTTTGATTGAACAGTATTCAAAAGGAGATCTCTCAAAAGATGAGTTTATTGAGGCAAACTATAGATGTATTAATTCCTTAGATATCAAACCCTTCCAGAAAATAGATAATGTAAAGAAAGCCATATACAATTATCAGTATTACAACGTACTAGCAAAGTATTATCAAAAGAGAGCCCACGATCTTAATAAAAGAAATGGGGCAAGAGAAGATTTTCTTGAACAATCAAACTATTACTATTCAAAAAAAGATGCTGTCACTTTGAAACTTTTGAATTTAATAGATTTTACAGGCGTTGAGGCCTATTTTGTGAAAGTCAAATCTCCAACTCTTAAAAAAAGACTTTTCGAAATTGTATTATCGGAGTATGATAATATAATTCTCCATTCTGTAAATGAATTTATATTAAACAGACTTAAAGAGGAAAATGTCTTTATTGATGAAGAAAAAAAGTCTTTAGTAGACAGCTATATCAATCAAAAGTACTAAAAGTTTTGCATGTATCTACTGTAATTATATAATTTTTCTCAAAAAGTTTGTTTAGCAGACTTTTTGTGCCGAAAGTCTTATAGCGTAAGTGTTATAAGACACTTTTTGAAAAGATATTGTTCCGATGATTGCAACCGCGAAA
>CAYXPB010000363.1:0-1860 GCA_964466645.1 uncultured Acetivibrio sp.
CAGGTACAAATTTTACAAAATCAATATCTAAGGCATAGTCAATTTTGCATTCATATTCTGTTCCCATTTCAACTAAGGAAGCAGTATCAAAGGAATTACCATGGTCATCACCAGCACTCTCCCCTGTATTTATAACCTTTATTGTATATTCCCCCAAACCGTCTTCTGCATCAGCATGATATACCTTTACATAACAAGTACGATTTGCCGTAAGACTTTGTGTTATGCTGAAATTCTTGTCATTATCATCAATATTGTCGGAGGAACCGAGCATATTACCGATGCTGTCATAAATTTCACAATAGGTATCATTATTACCGTAACTTCTGATTTGATAAATACCATCGGAAGACGGTGAAAATCTAAAATAGTCAATATCGCCGGTATAGTCAAATTTACCTGTGCTCTCCACACCTATTTGAATGGCCGTGGCAAGGTCTATTTCATTTTTATGGTCGTCAGTTCCCTGATAAACCGCAATTCCATAATCCCCCAATCCCGAGGATTGATCATGTATTCTCAAATAATAGGTCTTACCTTCCTCAAGGCTATAAACAATCCGGAAGTTCCGACCATCGCCTGCAGAATTGTCATCATATGCTATATAGGCTCTTGAATCGTTATATAGATATCCATATGTGTTTTGTCCGCCAAAACTCTCAATTGTATAGGTTGCAGTGCTAGGCACAACAAACTTAACAAAATCTCTATCATTTGTAGCTTCAATACCTGACCATATCAACTTTTCAGTATCAATCTGTGTAGCTGTATCAAAGCTATCCCCAAAATCATCTGTCAACTTTGTCAATTTTATAGTATATTCACCGGTATTCTGATAATCCTTATCTGAATAGTAATTGTGATAAACCTGCAGATAATATGTGGAATTTGCAGAAAGCTTATATGATATCCTGAAATTCTTGTTATCTGCACTTATATCATTACTGCTGATATAATTAACTAAATGTCCATAAAGATCTGTGTTACCAGTACTTTCTATCAAGTAGGGTCCTGCTTCATCGGTAGTTATCTTGAAATAATCAAAGTCACTAGTGAATCCAATTTTGCCGTGAAGCTCTCCTCCAATCGGCAACTGAGTGGCTGTATTGTTGTCGTAACCATGGTCATCCTCAAGTGCATAAACCTTTACTTGATAAGGTACATCTTTTGTTGCCGACCAAACTTTTATATAATACGCCTTATTTGCTTCAAGATACGCTGGAAAATAAAAATTGCTACCTATACCCGAGTTATAATCCCTTATAACATAGGTTTTACTATCATTGTAAAGTTCTGCAGTACTATCAACGCTGCCTAAACTTTCAAAACAATACATTCCACTAGCTGACGGAACAAATTTAAAGTAATCATAGTCTCCGTCACTTTCCTGCACAGCCTGTGTCTGTTTATCAGCTTTTATTTCAGTAGCAGTATCAAAACTGTTTCCATGATCGTCTAAAAGCTTAGTAAGTTTTATTTTATAAGCACCGGTATTTGAATAGTCTTTATCGTAGTAATTATTATGATACACCTGTAAATAATAGGTTTGACCGGCATTCAAGGTGTAGGTTATTTTGAAATTAGTATTTGAAGTACTTATATTGTAACCATAAACGTAATTGTATAAAAACGCATCAACATCCGTAAGTCCTGTACTTTCTATAGAATAAGGTCCCGATACCACAGGTGTAAATTTAAAGTAATCGGTATCATTTGTGAAATTTATTTCTCCTGACACTTCAGTGTCTAATACAAGCTCAGTCGCTGAGTTATTATCATACCCATGATCATCTTCTAAAGCACTGACCTTTAATTTATAGGTATCATTTATTGCCGCTGAATAAGACTGTATATAATAAG
>CAYXPB010000363.1:1960-4339 GCA_964466645.1 uncultured Acetivibrio sp.
TTATTCCATAGGCCCCTGTATTAGCAGTATCTTTATCCCAATAATTGTCATGATAGACATGTATATAATATGCTTGATTTGCTGTTAAGGTATATGTAATTTTAAAGTTTTGGTTTGTTGAACTTATATCACTGCTACTTATAATGTTGTACAGAGTTCCGCTAATATCAGTACTGCCTGTACTCTCTATTACATAAGGTCCTGTTGACTCAGGTGTAAACTTGAAATAATCGCTATCATTTGTAAAGTTTATTTCTCCTGCGATTTCATTGTCTAATACAAGCTCTGTAGCTGAGTTATTATCATATCCATGATCATCTTCTAGGGCACTTACCTTTAATTTATAGGTATCATTTATTGCCGCTGAATAAGACTGTATATAATAAGTTTCTCCGGCATTAAGCCATAGTGCACAATAGAAATTCCTTCCGATTCCATAGTTATAATCATAAGTTATACGATTTTTTGCAGAATTATATATAAATCCTGTAGTATCAGTTGTTCCAATAGTCTCAATACCATACATTCCGGCTTCTTCTACAGTTAACTTAAAGTAGTCATAATCCCCGGAACTTTCCTGTACAACCTGAACCTCGTCTCCTACTTTAACCTCCGTTGCAGTTTCATAGTCATTTCCATGATCATCTGACAACTGGGTTACCTTTATTCCATAGGCCCCTGTATTAGCAGTATCTTTATCCCAATAATTGTCATGATAAACCTGTATATAATAAGTTTGATTTGCTGTTAAGGTATATGAAATTTTAAAATTTTGGTTTGTTGAACTTATATCACTATTACTTAGAATGTTGTATAGAGTTCCACTAATATCAGTACTGCCTGTACTCTCTATTACATAAGGTCCTGTTGACTCAGGTATAAACTTGAAATAATCGGTATCATTTGTAAAGTTTATTTCTCCTGACACTTCATCATTAAGCAAAAGTTCTGTCGCCGAATTGTTATCATAGCCATGGTCATCTTCCATTAAGTTGACAATAACTTTATAATTGTCATTAATTTTTGACGAAGTTGCTTCAATATAATAAGTCTCCCCGGCATTAATCCATAATGCGGTATAGAAATTTGCTCCTGTTCCATAGTTATAATCATAAGCTATGCGGTTTCTTGCTGAATTATATATGAAGCCTGTAGTATCAGCTGTACCAAGGCTCTCAATGGTATACATTCCGGAGGTTTCAGTGGTAAATATAAAATAGTCTTTATCTCCAGCACTTTCACACACCACTCCTATTTCTGTACCAATTTCAAGAGCAGTAGCCGACTCAAATGTATTTCCATGATCATCGGTGCCAGCTGAAATCCTGATATTATAGCTGCCCGTTCCAGCACTGTCCTTATCTCCATGATTTGCATGATATACGTATACATAATAAGTCTGGTTTGCATTTAGTGCCTGAACTATCTTGAAATTTTTATCCTCCTCACTTATATTGTATGCAGTTGTAATGTTATACAATGTACCTGTAACATCGGTTGTTCCTGTGCTCTCGATAACATAAGGTCCACTCACCGACGGAGTAAATTTAAAATAATCATAGTCATTGGCATAATTTATCTCACCGGGTGTAATATCACCTATCTGTATAAAAGTAGCTGAAGCAGTGTCATTTCCATGATCATCCTCAAGCCTTGAGACTCTTAATGAATAGGGAACAAGTATATTATAAGAATGAAGTCTTAAATAATATGCTTTTCCTTTCTCAAGATAATAGGTTATAAATATGTTTCTGTCTATTCCTTCGTCTCCACCATATGCTAAATTGGCTTTGCTTTCGTTATACAGATATCCATAAGTGTTTGAACTACCTGTAGTCTCAAAAGCATAAACTCCTGATTCCTCTGGTATAAACTTGAAATAATCCACATCTGAACTCTCTTCAATACTTCCATGGTAATCCATGTCTTTTCCAATTAAAGTTGCACTTTCAAAATCATTTCCGTAAATATCACCGGCAGGCGTCGACAATTCTGTTGGTGTGGGTGTTAACGTTAGTGTGGGTGTTGACGTTGGTGCTGGTGATTCTTCTTCTGAAATTGCTGCTGCAGATGAGTAGACTTCTTCACTTACTGTAGACTGAACAATACTTTGATCTGTTACTTCCAATGGGCTTGCTTCCATTGAAAACATCGGTACCGGATTTGCTAAAGATGTAACCAATACAAACAAAGCCAATAACTTGGACAATAGCTTACACTTGTACATTTCTTGCCCCCCCATATTAAAATTTTGTATACATAATCGGAAAATGCAGAAGCAAAACTACCATATTTTCCTAATTATACATTTCTGATTATATCAAATCAGGTTTACAGTTTCAATATTCATCTGCTAAATTCGATATAATTTTACATCTT
>CAYXPB010000364.1:0-4326 GCA_964466645.1 uncultured Acetivibrio sp.
GCGATAATTTAGAATTTTTTTTTTTAGGTGGTATGCTATAAAGATAGCGTATCCACCCATTATCTGCACGCTCCATAAATACATCTACAATTAAACCATCATCATTTGTGTTTACAAATATGGTATAACTATCACCTTTTAACGGAATATCTTCCTCAAAAGCTATCAGATTCATCTTGTCATATGCAAATTTGAGTTTACTTTCTTCTCCATTATATCTTGCATACATACAATTCTTTACCCTTATTATTGATTCCTTTTATATGGAGCTTCAACATTGTGTATGAATGTATTTGCTTGCCTCATAAGCTTCACAGTCAAATTAATGTCTACATCACTACCTTCAATATCTGTATATTGGATAAATGGCCCAATAGGATGTACTCCTTTATTTTTTATATAGTTTTCCATCTAAAAAAACTCTTTCTCTATGCTTTTATTTTCTTCCAAACCGACTTCCCTTATCAACACATTTGCTAGTTTTAAAGTTTTGTTATAACTTATTTTTATTTTCTCTTTTTTCATATCAATCTCCATCACATTTTTAATTACTATTCCTATTTACAAGTTTATTTCAACTTTTTCCATTATTAATCGCCGTTTAAGTTTAAAATCATTTCCACTCATTAGTATGATTTCCCATAATACTACCATTTATGTTTTAGATTGTCTTTTGCCATTCTGGTTTCGATATTTTCAAACACTTTTTCCGGTTCCATAATATTTGAAAACCTTTGATTATATAACATATTTTGAATTTTTTTAGATTTTCTGTTCTTTTTCTTGCTATATTCTGTTTTAAACACATTAACAGCAATTTTAAAGATCTATTTAAAAAAACACCATTTACTGTTATATTGATATAGACTGTTGTAAGCCCGTATAAATACTTCCTGTGTCATATCTTCAGAATCTTCTTTTGAAAAAGTCATCTTCAAAAGGAAATTGTATATGCGGTTTCTATACTTATCCATTAGAATTTCAAATGATTTTATATTTCCATTTAAAATATTTGAGACTAACAAGGCTTCTTTCTCCACTTTGGCTACCACCACCGTTTCATTTTTTCGTTATCATGATAACACACTTTATACTTGGTGACTTTTAAAAAAGTAACAAGAAGAAAAACTTTTAAAAATTATAAAAAAATATTTATTTACGAATAGTATAATTAATGAAATAATTGAAGTGTATAATCAATGAATTTCCTATAAATAATCATTTTAAAGGGGGTATAGTTTTGAAGAAAGTACTTTATTCTTTATTAGCGCTGGTAATAACATTATCAGTGATGTTAGGAAGCCCACATATTCAGGCTGCAAGTGAACGTTCAATTTCTTTTGGCACAACAATTAATGCAGAGGATCAGATACTTAAGTCCCAAGCTCTTGCAAAGTCAATTGCCAATCCTGGCTCCTCACAGTGGCAAGCAAAGGGTGATCAGAATAGGATTTACTATTTTCCTGAAGCTAATACTGTAGAACGCTACCGGCTTTGTGTTCCAACCAACTGGGATGGCAAATCAAAGCTGCCGTTGGTCATGTTCCTGCATGGAGCTGGAAATGACGAGAGTTCATATTTAGTTCAGAACAACAATCAAATGATCAATCTTGCCATGCAGCACGGATACATATTGGTCTCACCTATGGGCCATACCGGTGCATATGGTAACTTTTTGAGACTTTCAGCTCCTTTCGGTAAACCGGAGGAAGCAACAAAACTCATGTCCCAAGTTACAGCGGACAGCGATCGTACAAATGAACTCAGTGAAAAAGACGTAATCAACGTATTGGAAATAGTATTAAACGAATATCCGATTGACACAGGTTCGATATTTCTTACCGGTCACTCCATGGGAAGTGGAGGCACATGGTATATTGGCGGTAAATATTCCAAATACTGGACTGCACTAGCGCCCATGTCAGGACCCTTTGTACAGGAAACAGTCTATCCTTGGGATAATGTACGAAATACTCCAATCTTTATAACTGAAGGAACGCAGGCCCCATCATTAAGTGCAAGCAGGCTATTAAACACATGGATGACCAATAAAGGTTATAAAAACGAATATAAGGAAGTAAATGCAGACCATGCAGGGATGGTACCTGTGGTGTTACCTGATGTTTTTAAATTTTTTGACCGTTGTAGAACAACTTCGACAATACCTCCAACACCTACACCAACACCTACTGCTGAAAACACTCCAACAGCGGTTCTTGAAGGTGATGTTAATGGTGACGGAATTTTTAATTCAATTGATTTTGGGACCTTCAGAATGATTTTGTTAGGTATGAGCGTCAACAAATATGAGTTCTGGGATAAGGCTGCCGATTTGAATGCTGATGGAGCTCAAAACGCCCTAGATTTTGCACTTATGAGAATGATGCTTCTAGGACAAAAGTAAATAAATTAGAAATCCAATATATAAATAAGTAACCCGCGCCTTAATTTAAAGGTTGCGGGTTTTTTACTTGGATTAAATCCTTGATTATTAGATTTAGGTGATTCCAAAAAAATAACTGGTCAGTGGGTGTTTCAAAAAAGTTGATTTTAATGGGTTGGAACTATATATATTGACTAACGAATTTTTTTGAAACACCTTAGGTGATTTATTTAAAATACTATTAAAATCAGCTTAATAAATGAACTTCTGTTTAAGCTAACTTACGCTTTTTAAATGCCGCTGATGCAAATCGAAACATGGTTTTTCTATTGGTTAGCCATACAATATGTGCATTATTCTTAGTGTTTTTGAGTATGCGCGGAACAAGGAATGCTGCAACTGTTTCCGGCTTGTCTCCAAGTATACTTAATATCTTCTGAAATCCTGGGTTAACTTCAGCTTTTTCTCCATCCGGGGCTTTTTCAATAAAATCAGTCAGCATCATCCCTGGAGAAAGCCTTCCTGCAAAAACACCTGTACCCTCAAATTCTTTTGCCAGCCCTTTCGTAAAGTAGGTCAGTGCATGTTTCGAGGTACCATAGAGTATTGTCTTTACGACAATTGAATTATTTGATCCTAAACCCTCCATGTTCCATATCTGACCGCTTCCCTGAGACAGCATATTTTGGGCTGCGACCTGCGAACCGTAAACAACTCCCTTTAGATCGGTATCTATTACTTCGTCTACATATTTCTGCTCAGTCTTATAAATAAATTCATCAGGACAGTTTATCCCCGCATTGTTGATCCATATATCAACCTTTCCCCACTTCTTCACCGACTTTTCCCAAAGGTTTTCAAGCTCTTCCTTCATCTTTACATTACACGAAACAAATAAAACCCTGTCTGTGAATTCATTAAGTTCTTTCCGCAAATCTTCGAAAGACTTTTCACTTCTACCTGAAACAGTTACATTGCATCCTAATTTCAAAAACTCCCTTGCCATACAAAGTCCTAATCCTCTCGAACTTCCTGTTATAACAACATTTGTCACATGGATTCCTCCTCTTTATGTTAGTATAATGTATTTTGCAATTAGCATATTCAATTTCTTAATTTTCCAAGATGGATAAAACGTTTAAGTGCATCTAAATAATCCAACTTATAAATAGTATACTATAAAGCACAAACCATGTTCCTTGATTCAGCATAACTATCAGAAAGTTATTCATACATAAATAGAGGATTATCCATAAAAGGTAAACATCCACCGATTGACATTACTATTGCAAAATTGACCTCCAGCAGCACTACTATCGATATCAACCTTATTCATTTCCTAGATCCTAACAGTAATATTGTAACCGAATTCCTGTTCATAGTCGTATTGTACATAATGGTTTCTTCATTTTCATCCCTATACGGGGCATTGGCCTACAAATTCGGCAAGTTTTTCATAATCACATTTTGGATACTCATCGGCCTTACTGTCCTGTTGATTCCTGCTTCCGGATCTGCCAGCCCTATAAATTTGCAAGCTGATAAAATCATTCTTTTTCCTGGGTAATCCATAGCTGGCCAGTCAATTCGCTTGGTCCAGGGAGAGACTGATATTAATCCACAATAATCTAAGGACGCTTTCCTTTGTATGAAGGAAGCGTCCTTATTCTTCTTCTATAACCAAACTACCCAGGGTATCAAATCTCAGAGACATAGCCTCCACTTAACCTAGCAGCCGCTCTGCCTCGGACATTTTCTCAATCACAGACACACCGAATGGGCAACGTTTTTCACAGCTTCCGCACGCGATACAATCCTTTCCCGTGGCCTTCATGCCCTGATAGTGGGAGCGCACCGAAGGTGGCACATTATCCTTGTCCAACTGTGCAATATGAACTTATCGCCCTATCGGGCGGACTTTTTTAATCCACACATTCATATGT
>CAYXPB010000365.1:0-4301 GCA_964466645.1 uncultured Acetivibrio sp.
CTGAGGTAAATCTTGACAATATAGCTCATAATGTAAAAGAGATAAGAAGAATAACAGACAAAAAGACTGAAATAATGGGAGTTGTAAAAGCTGACGCTTATGGGCATGGAGTAATGGAAGTGGCTAAAACCTTAATTGAGAACGGTGTTACCCGCTTGGCAGTATCAATGCTTGATGAGGCAATTCAGTTAAGGCAAAACGGTATTGATGTCCCCATACTTATACTCAGTTATACAGACCCAAGAAGAGCAGAAGAAATCATTCTGCATGATGTTACTCAGACGGTATTCAGCCATGATTTGGCAGAGGCATTGTCGGAGGCAGCTGTTAGACTTGATAAGAATATAAAGATTCACATAAAGATAGATACGGGAATGACAAGAGTAGGCTTTATGCCCGGTTATAGTGCTGTAAAAAATGTTGTAAGGATAAGCAAATTGCCTAAAATAATCATAGAAGGCTTATTTACCCATTTTGCATCGGCGGATGAGAGTGATAAAAGCTATACTAATATGCAGTTTGAGAGATTCATGAGCATAGTGAGTGAATTGAATCGTATAGGTATTTATATTCCTGTAAAACATGTTTGCAACAGTGCGGGAATTATTGAATACCCCGAAATGCATCTGAATATGGTTAGGCCGGGAATTGTGTTATATGGAATGTATCCTTCGGAAGAAGTCCATAAGGACAAGATAGACTTAAGACCGGCTATGACTCTAAAAGCAAATATAATCTTAGTAAAAGAAGTTGAAGCAGATACTTGTATCAGTTATGGAAGAATATTCAAAACACAGCATGATAGTAAAATTGCCACTTTGCCCATAGGCTATGCAGACGGCTACACGCGCCTTTTGACAAGCAAGGGCAGGGTATTGGTAAATGGACAATCGGTTCCTATAGTGGGCAAGATATGTATGGATCAATGCATGATAGATGTAACCGATGTTGAGGGTGATGTTAATGTTGGAGATGAAGCCGTACTTTTTGGAAGTCAGAACGGAAATGAAATAAAGATAGAAGATTTAGCAGACAAAATAGGTACAATAAATTACGAGATAGCCTGTATTATAGGAAAGAGAATACCAAGGGTCTATTGGAAAGACGGAAAACTGTATAATGTATTAAACTACTTGATATAAGGACATTTGCGGAGCAAATGACCTAAAGTCGGAGGGGCTAAATGCCCTGGAGACTTTCGTGAAGGACATTTGCGGAGCAAATGACCGCAATTATCTTTTTGATTTTAAACTTGCTGCATATAATTGGAAAAACTTGGTGCTAACATATTTTGAAATTTTGGAATTATATATGTATAAGTTTTTGCAAAATATTGAAAACTAAGTTTAATATGATGTTAAGTTTAAAATTGATGGAGATGATGCGAATGATTTTTAAAATGGCTTTATAGCATGCAACTAATAAAACTAAAATTGTTGGATAAAAGGAGTATATAATTTACATGGAATTATTTACAGGCCTTGTAATAGTGCAGTAATTAAATTTTAATTTGACCCGTGCATATGTTAGGATTTATAATTATATATATAAGTATGCAATGATTGAGTTGTAAATCCATGTACCATTCATATCACACGGTAGTGCAATTAAAATCCTTAGAACATTTTGTCCCTATCGATTTTGCCTCTTTTGTTTCATTCTGGGGGCTAAATCAAACCAACAAGTACATAATTAATTGTGCTATAAGCAAAACATTTTATATTAATTATTGCAAAGTTTACAGGTTAATCATTTTAATTATTTCTTTAAATCTTGTAGACCCAATAAAAGAAGTGGGGGTTTTATTTTGGCTCAGTTAAAAAAGATTTTGATAAGTCTTCCCGACAATTTATTAAAAGAGGTTGATTCCATAGTTGCTATGGAGCGAATTAACAGAAGTGAATTCGTGAGGGAGGCTATGAAGCTTTATATACGAGAAAAGAGAAGAATTGAAATGAGGGATAAGATGAAAAAAGGCTACCAGCAGATGGCCGAGATTAATGAGAAGCTGGCTGAAATATGGTTTGAAGCTGACAATGATCAACAGCAAAAATATGAGGAAGGGCTTAGGGAGTTGGAAAAATAGTGGTTATAAAACGTGGAGATATATTTTATGCTGACTTAAGTCCGGTTATTGGTTCGGAACAAGGAGGCATTAGGCCGGTGTTGATAGTGCAGAATGACATAGGTAACAAATACAGTCCTACTGTTATAGCTTCTGCGATAACATCACAGATAAACAAAGCAAAATTGCCTACACATATAGAGTTGAGTGCAAAAGATTATGGACTGCCGAAAGACTCCGTAATACTTTTAGAACAAATACGAACTATTGATAAAAAGAGACTTAGAGAAAAAATCGGCCATCTTGATGATGAGCTTATGGAAAAAGTTAATGATGCTCTTACCGTTAGTTTTGGATTGGTGGAGATGTAATAAGGGGGTTACGAAAGATGAAAAGTATTAGAAGGTGGAACAAAAAAACTGTAATTTCGGTTTTGATTATTACTTCAAGTTTGGTGGCAGTACATATTATTCAGGCAGCAACAGCTGAGCCTGGTACAGATGCAGATCCACTAGTTACTAAAAGCTATGTGGATCAGAAGTTTGAATCGTTTTCGGGTATAAAGGAGCTTGACAGTAAAATTGCTGCTCTTACTACAAAAAATGAGGAGCTTGCTACTAAGGACGCTGAGCAGACAAAAAAGATTGAAGAATTAACTAAGGCATTAAATGATCTTTATGAGAAAAATGATGAATATAAGATTAAGACAGAAGAACTGGAAACCAGACTTCAAAGCATTGAAACCTACGGAAAATTTGTAGCACTAGAGCTTACTGCGGATCAAAAGCTTATGACAGGAGAAAGCGCAGAAATAATCCTCAGGGGTGGAAAAGCAAAGGCTATTGGAGGAGAAGGCGGAGGTTTGTCGGATATTACTTCCGGAACGGGAGCCGATGTTAATACAGATCAGGATGTGCCTTTAAATCACTTGCTGTTGGTTTCAAGAGATGATGGAAGAGGAATAAAAATTGTAAGCAAAAAGGCTTGGGTGCTTGTTAAGGGTCCATATACTATTGAAGAGAAGTAAAATAAGAATAATATTTTGTAAAAAATTCTGTGGCATTGAGTAAACTCGATGTTGCGGAATTTTTTTTGTATATGTGTTATATTTATTTAAAACAGGTTTGACAGATTATAGCTAACCAGAGATTAAAGTTTATCTAATATCTAATCGAATGCTCTTGGAAAATGTTTATGAAGCTCCTGTTTCACTGTTCAACAACTATAATTATTACAAGTATGACACATTGGGACGACTTACAAGAAAAGGATACATAGGACAAAGCAAAGAGTATAATCCTGCAACATCTACATGGTCTACTGTACAAAATGGTAACTACAAAGAGTACGTTTACAATAAAAATGGTCAGGTAATAACAGAGGCTGATGAGGAAAGCAATATAACCCAGTATAAATATACACCAGAGGGTAAATTGCTCAGCATGCTTGATCCTGAAAACAGCGATAGAAATCTTACATTTACAGTTAATTATATCTATGACACATTAGGAAGAGTCACACAGGAAAATTACATAGACTCCTTAAACAGCACTACGGGAAAAATAGTAACTTATGAATATACAACTCAAAGTGTTGGAAGTGTTATTAAGACCTATACCATAACCAAAAGGGTAAACCTTACAGAAAATGGTGGAGTGCTCGAAATAAACAAATATGACCTTTTGGGGAATGTTATAACCCACACGGAATGCAAAGGCGGAGTACCCTATGACTGGGAACATGAGTACAACAACTTCGGGAAAATTGCTCTGTCAAAAGAACCATATAAATCAGGTGGTGTATTAAAGCAGATTCAGAAGAAATATCAGTACAATTTATTGGGGATGTTAGTGTATGTTCAGAATATGATGGATACACCGACAGATACAGGAGATGATGTTTGTGATCTCTATAGCTACAACTTGGTAAGTGGTAATCTGCTTTCTTCTTGCCATCAGAATTATAACGGCACAGATGCAATAACAATATCTGCAACATATGACAAGAATAGCAATCAACTCACAAGCACTGATGGGAATGGCGTAACAGTAACTTATGGCTATGATGAAATAGACAGAAAAGTGTCTGAGTCCGTAACTATAGATACTGTGGAACACAAGGATGTTATTGACTATGATTTAAATGGAAATATTACAAGAACTGTAGACTGGAGAGGAAACAGCTGGTATTATTCCTACGACTCCATGAACAGGCTGTATGAAAAGGAAGACCCATA
>CAYXPB010000366.1:0-4276 GCA_964466645.1 uncultured Acetivibrio sp.
TATTTATTTCAAAAAAGCAATCTGTTTGATCCATTGCAAGGATTTCGCCTATCGTTTAGCATGGAAGACGTTCCAGAGCCGGACCCAATAGAAAGACCCGTGAGAGGCAGCTTGTCTGCCCGGCAATGGAATGTGGTGCGGAATGCTTCATGCTCCTTCTCCAGAGAATTTACTTCGTGCTCTTCTAGCCCGCACCTTTACTGCCATGCATTGATCTCCGACGTATCCTGACCCGTAATTCAGAAATTCCCACGGACGGGAATTCCTCACTATAGACCTAACTAGTTTCCATCTTTTATATCTGGCAATAAAATCACTTATATTTTTTGTCCCAACTCTCACGCCATGTTTGGAAATCTAAACCTGTGAATTCTTCTAATGTTCTTCCATCTATAGAATAAATATTAGCTCCAGCTTTTACCTCTTTAAAATTAATACGTGAATATCCTCCAATTATTTTATCATCGGTTTTCATTACTGTTACTGTTATGCTATCACCTTCATCAAGGTACTTATCTAAAGGATGATTTTTTACATCTACGCAATAATAATCTACGTTTTTGCCGATAATCTTTTCAGGTTCAAAACTTTGAACACTCCATATCAATCCATTAATAAATGAACCTTTAAGGTCATCTTTTGAGATAACTTTTGAATCGATTTTCTTAATATCTGTCAACACTGTATATCCTTTTGATTGCAGATATTCAATAGGGTCTTTTTCATCAGTTATACTAATAATATCAGTTTTTTCAGCTTGTTGTGAACAAGCAGTAAAACTTATTAAAAGAAAAATACTGATTAGTATCAAAATCATCCTCGTAACTTTTTTCATCAAGCCACCCCCATATTTTTAGTAACTGTTTTTTGTATATTATGACTTTCAACCACTCCAAAGCCTTACCCTAACAAACTTTCGCCATGGATGGCGAAAAAATCAGGATATGTCGGAGATCGTCCAGCCATTTGCGGCGTCGATGAATCGGACTTACAAAGCCCTTCTCCAGAGGCGGTGCTTGCCACCCGATGAATCGATGCGGGCAGGATGACCCGCGTGCTCTTACTCCGAAGGCCTTCTCCATGCTTTGCCCTTTACGCAAATGGACTTGTTGTGCGAAGTCAGACGACCCTAGTCTCAGAAGGGCACACGGATGTGCCCTCCTTAAAAAATCTCCAGAGTCATTCATTACATCATTTCTGATTCAATAAACTTAAAATCTTTCGAAAAATCTACTTTAATTCCATGGCCCCAAAAAATATCTCCATCATCAAACCATACTTCAAAATTTCCATCATAATAAATTGATATACTTTGTACCCTAATTCTTTCTATAAATTCTTCTCTTGTTATTTCAACCTCATCTTCTTCTAGCCAAGTTTCATTTTTTAATTGTATCAACTCATCCGTCGCAGCATAATCATAAATTTTCCCTCTATTAATTTTATACCAAGATATAATTTCATTTGATAATTTCGCTGCTGTTGTAATTTCATCTTTTCCATAATCACTAATATGAAGATCAATGCTACCAAATTCATCTTCAATTTTACATTCAAACCATTTATACTTCTCATTGTATTTTAAAATAATCATTTTAAGCCCACCTTATATATTTTTTCTACTCACATGCATCTATCTAAAAACACTCCAACGTCAATCCCTATCAATCCCGTGCAAGGATGCACGGCAATCGTCTGATTTCGTACAACGTTTTAGGTATGCGACGGCTCTGAGTCGGACCCGTAAGGAATACCCCTTGGCAGCTTTAGCTCGACGAAGAGCTGTGGTGCGGCATTCTTCTTGGGATGACCCACGTTAGCTTTACTTCTTGCTTTTCCCGCCCGCACCCTTGTGCATACCTGTTGTTATCGGATGGATGAGGCCCCCAGAGACCAGCATTCGCCAAGGATGGCGAATCCTTATATTCCATTATGAAAGCAAAACTGAAACTAGGATGATATCAATTATACTCTCAGTTCGTATTTTACCATTTTCCACAAGTGTTCTTCCTCCACCTGATTTGGAAACTGTTTTTTTCGAATCATACTCGATGTCTTTAAACTTAAATTCCTTTTTCAACGAAACAAAATATTCATCATTTTTTTCAGTAATTTCAATAATATTCCTATCAATTATATGTACACTAGCATTTAAGTCTGCACCTAATTTACAAGTACTCCATTGGACTAATTCCGCGTATGAAGATTCGGGGTTTTCTTTAATTTGTGATACCGTTAATCCATAATTAAGCATAATCTGAATATACCTATTAATCATATCCTTTGACCAATAACTTCCTATATTCCAACAAACCAATACTTTAATTTTAAATTTTAACAACCTATCGGCTAAACCATTTTGACAAATATCTTCTTTTATCAAAATCACATCAGTACTTGTAAAATCATCATCTTCTTGTCCATAACTATACCCCTTCATTTTCAGAAGCTGTCTAGTCTTCTCAAGACAAAATTCATTATTTTCAACTACAACTACCTTGTGACCATTTTCCACCAATGCCAATGTGCTGTATCCAGTCCCACATCCTATTTCCAGAACCACATCATACTTTTCTAATTTTTTACACATCCATGAATAATCTTTATTGTTGTAAAAAAATTCTGCACTTTCTTCCCATTGCTTTGAATATTCTTTTCTTAAATCTCTATCCATCTTCGTTCCTCCCTTCCTATCCTTAGGTTATATGTACCACGTATTACTAAATGTTTTTAATTCTCCAAAGCCCTTCTTTCAAAACCCGTCCCATGGATGGGACGGCACGCCTCATCTTTCCGATAACGTTTGGCGTATACGGCGGCTCTGAACCGGACTCACAAAGACTTTCTTCTTCGGTGCGCTTGCGCCGGTGAAGAGCTGCGGTGCGGCATGCTTCTTGGGATGACCTACAGAGCTATTCTACATGCTCTTTCTAAACCGCACCCTTGCGAATACGCTTTGATATGTGCCGTGCGACGACCCGTAATTCAGAGATGACACGGATGTCATCCCTCAAAAACATCTTTGTTAATCGTGTACTTTATTTCATTTTCCATGTATTACTCTAAGTATTCTACCATCTTTCTTCGAAATATCTATCTCAGCTACACCACCTACAGTAACCATACCCTCTACCTGTGGTAAAGTACCTGTAACTGTCCAAATATCATCATTTAATTTTGCTACAAAAGGTTGTTCTTCATATATATCTTTCCCATATATAGGTAACCAAACAGATTCAGCAATCTTAATGGCTGTTTCTTTGTCTGGAACATATCCATTTGTCGGTATGTAATTCACCTTGTTTGATTTTTGCAAATCAACATTTATAATACCACCAAAAAATAAAATAATAAAAATTCCTACTGTAACTATAATTCCTGCTGTAAACCCTATGACTCCATTCTTCATAATCAACCCCCATTACTAAACCTGTTTGTTACGTTAATATTATCTTAATAAAATAGCCCTAGCAAACCTGCGCCCATGGATGGGCGCATTTTCGTCGCATGGCATATATCGTCTCGCATGGACGACGTTCCAGAGTCGGACCCGCAGAGCTTTTCTTCGAAGGCGGTGCTTGTCACCCGACGATGGAATGTGGTGCGGCATGCTTCGTGCTCCTTCTCCAGAGAATTTACTCCATGACCTTCTTTACCGCACCTTCACGGCCATGCATTGTTATCGGATGGATGAGGCCCCCAGAGACCAGCGCTCACCATGGATGGTGAGCCCTCAAGTCTCTCTATACATTACAATAATTCTCCAAACTCTAAATATCATATTCTATATTATCAACAAAATATCTTTCATTAATTTTGATCATATGAAGTACCTCAATATATTCCCCTTTTTTATCTGCTATCCTAACACAAACCTCAAATTTTTCCTCAGTTTCACTTTTTATTTCTTCTATATTAGAACTTAAAATTCTATATGGATTCAACTGGTCTTTATAAAAGTTTTGATCTTTAGGTATTTTATCTATGTATCCATTGGAAAAAATATCTTTTTCTTTAATATCTTTATTTCCATATTGAATGCTTATTACTTTTTCTATTAAACTATTGAAATCAAAACTGTTATTAGCGTTTACTTCTTTTTTATTATCGCTACACCCTGACAATAAAAACATTAATATAGATATAACAATAATACATAACCTAATACTCTTCTGCATACAACCCCCAACCTTTCTTTTTAAAACTCTAAAATCTCCAAAGCCATTCTTTCAAATCCGTCCCATGGATGGGACGGCACGCCTCATCTTTCCGATAA
>CAYXPB010000367.1:0-4180 GCA_964466645.1 uncultured Acetivibrio sp.
CCAGTAATTGTAGTGCTTACAACTTCTTTAGGCGAAATTATCCTATCTATTCCAGTAAAGGCAACCTTTTTACACACATAGACAGGATCTAGGGCATGAATTAGAACCCTATACGGTGCACTTGCATAATTAGCTCCTGCCTCAATAATTTTATGGTACATCGATTGGCAGGCACCTGCAAAAATTACAAGTCCATCAAAATTACTATCGTATCTCCTTGCCTCTTTAATCGCATCAATAAAATATTTTGAGTTCCTGTAATTATCTACCCTGCTATAGCCATTTTCATCCTTTATTACACCATCATGACCGGTTAAAACAAGAATGTCCGGTTTATATTGCATTAACAATTCATACACCTTTACTGGCTGGTCTTTTTCTTTAACATGTACTCCTACTGCCTCTATGCCAAAGTTTTTATACTTCTCAAGACATACATCAAGATAATCATTATCTCCGTCTATATGAAGTACCTTACCTGGCCTATGAAACTTAAGGTCTTTATTTATGCTCTGCTCGCGATAGAATTTTTTTTTTGCATATTCCTATAACCTGAAGGTTGTAAATTTCTCATTTTCACATCAATTCTATCGTTTACCTTTTCACTGTATTCTCTTACATTGGACTCAGGTTGTATAACAAGATCCGATTCAGGTGCATCAGCCTCAAGCCTGTAACAAATTCCTCTTAAAACGATTATTTCATTTCCATCCTCATTTTTAAAATCTACAACTTTAAAAAGGATATCCGAGTTATATGATTTTCTGCCTACAACATCTCCTATTTTTAATTTACTCATAGCTACTCCCTCTAAAAACTCCTATCCTAATATACATAATATGCAATTTTTACATTTTAGGTGATTCCAAAAATGTGGCTATTGAAAATTGTTATTATTAAAAGTTATAATGGACTATAAGAATAAGTATTGTAAAAAGCACTTAATGCCAATTGGTTTTCAAATCACCAATAATTGGTTATATATTAGGAGGTAATGTAATTGCTAACAGATATACAAATAGCTCAGTCATGTAAGATGAAACCTATTGTTGAAATTGCAAGCAAACTTGAAATATCAGAAGATGAACTAGAATTATACGGAAAGTATAAAGCCAAACTGTCGAATGAACTATGGAAAAGGTTTAAAGGTAAAAAGGATGGAAAGCTAGTATTGGTAACTGCTATAAATCCCACTCCTGCAGGTGAAGGTAAAACTACCACGACTATTGGCTTAGGACAAGCTATGTCAAAGATAGGTAAAAAGGCAGTGATTGCATTAAGGGAGCCATCATTAGGTCCTGTTATGGGTATAAAAGGAGGAGCAGCAGGTGGAGGTTACTCCCAAGTTGTTCCTATGGAAGATATAAATCTTCATTTCACAGGAGATATGCATGCCTTAACAACAGCTAATAATTTGTTATCAGCTGCTATAGATAACCATATTCACCAAGGGAACAGCCTTAACATAGATATTCGTCAAATTGTTTGGAAAAGAGCAATGGATATGAATGATCGTGCATTAAGAAGCGCAATTGTAGCACTTGGTGGAAAGGCTAACGGAATGCCTAGAGAGGATGGCTTTCAAATTACCGTAGCATCTGAAGTAATGGCTATATTATGCCTTTCTATGGATCTTATGGATTTAAAAGAACGTCTTGGTAAAATAATTATAGGATACAATTATGAAGGAAACCCTGTTACCGCAAAAGACCTAAAAGTTAACGGTGCTATGACGCTTCTTCTTAAAGATGCTATTAAACCAAACCTTGTTCAAACACTAGAAAACACACCTGCTATTATGCACGGGGGTCCCTTTGCAAATATAGCTCACGGATGTAACAGTATAATCGCTACAAAAACAGCATTAAAACTTGCAGATTACTGCATAACGGAAGCAGGATTCGGAGCTGATCTCGGTGCAGAAAAGTTTTTTGACATCAAATGCAGGATGGCAGGGTTAAAACCGGATGCAGTCGTACTTGTAGCAACAATAAGGGCATTAAAATATAATGGCGGCATAAAAAAGGAAGACCTTGGACTGGAAAACATTAACGCTTTGAAATCAGGCTTTGTTAATCTTGAGAAACATATTGAAAACATTAAAAAGTTTGGGGTACCAGTAATAGTAGCTATAAATCACTTTGACAGTGACACCTTAGAAGAGATTGAATATGTTAAAAAAGGCTGCAAAAATATGAATGTTGAGGTTGCCTTCTCGCAAGTATTTTCAAAAGGTGGAGAAGGAGGTCAGGAACTTGCTGAAAAACTCATTTCTCTGTTAAATACAACTAAGTCAAACTTCAAACCAATTTACGATATAAACTTGCCAATCAAGGAAAAAATAGAAACTATTGCAAAGGAAATATATGGAGCAAAATCAGTTATATATTCAGCTCAAGCAGATAAGACAATTAAGCAAATTGAAAATATGGGGCTGGATAAATTACCTATATGTATGGCTAAGACTCAATACTCCCTTTCGGATAATCCGTCATTTTTAGGAAGGCCAAAGGACTTCGATTTAAATGTTAAGGAACTAAAAATATCTGCCGGCGCTGGATTTATTATTGCCTTAACAGGTGATATAATGACGATGCCTGGACTTCCAAAAGTGCCAGCAGCTGAAAAAATCGATATTGATTCATCAGGTGTTATACAAGGCCTGTTTTAGTGAGGAGCTTTTTCTTTGTTAAACTAAGGATAACGAAAAAAACTTACTACTCCCATATTTTAAAAACATTATCAAATCAAGTTTCTTCGTTATCCCAGAGTAGAAACTTATATTTTGATCTTACCTGAGCAATTAAGGAATGCTGAAAACATAACTTTAGCTATGTTTTCGCTTCCTACCTTGTTATTTTGAATATTCTATATTGAAGCACAATAATAGCTTTACATTGTGCTTCAATTTGCTTGTATTAGCTGATTTGGAATCACCTAATGCAAAGAATCATACTTATCAAGGAACTTTTTATGATGTTCAATTTCATCTATAACTTCTATAAACTTTCTCTCAAAAGTCCTGTCTCTCCAACACCTTCTGCTATTGTAGTACTTATTCACAACTCTCCAAAACTTTTGAGGAAATTGAAGCATTATTTTCATAACAAAAAATTCCTCTTCCGATATAGGTTCCACTGTCTTATATGAATCAATTATAACTTTTGCCTCTTTTATATCCCAGCAACATTTTCTCATTTTGCGCCTCAACAAGTTTGCTATGTCATAAATCTTCAATTCGAAACTGCATAAACTAAAGTTGATAATTGATGTTTCATTATTGCCTATAATTATATTACTGTGTGTAAAATCATGATGGCAAAAAAGCTTTTCTTTCCTCGTTTTATCGACTAACTCTTTGTATTTTGAGCCTGTAATTAGTTTAATTGCATCTTCACCCATACTATAAAAGTAATCGATATGTTGTAATATTAAATAATCAAGACTTCCCTTTTCTTTATGCGCAGCTTTTTTTACTCTCTTTATCTCTTCTAGTCTTCTTATAAATTGAGCTGGGAGATTTCCCAAGTCATCTTTAATCAAACATTTCTCAGGTGGCACATATCCCCTTGAAGAACTGTGCATTTGTGCAAGAACTTTTGAAGCTTTTATTACGTCCTCTCTTTTGTCTAGATCACATTCCCTACCTTGTACAGACTCGGTAACAGCATAATATATGCCGTCAATGCTTATATACGGAAGTCCTTCTTTATTACAAATAAATCTATCAATATTACAAAAATTATTCGTGAATAAATGCTCCTTTGCTCCGTGAATAAACCATATTCTCTCCGGAGAAAAATTTAATTTCCGTAAAACTTTTTTACCTGCCGAACTGTCAACAATAAAAAAATTCTTAAAAGGAATAATATTTGTTACTGTAAAATCATACGCCTGCGACATCTCATTCCGTATATCACCCATTGTAATTTGACCTCCACTTTATTGGTACAGCCCATTATTTTAATATATGCAAGTAAAACGACTACTAGAATTTTTTTTAAAATTTGATTAGGCCATTTTTAAAATAATTTAAAATACGTTCAATACATAAAAAAAACCTTATTAAGGTCATAATATCCTTATCAAGGTTAATAAATTTTTCTTTGTAATAATGAAAATATGCTGAACTTATCGCCCTATCGGGCGGACTTTTTTAATCCACACATTCATATGTTAA
>CAYXPB010000368.1:0-4138 GCA_964466645.1 uncultured Acetivibrio sp.
GAATCGAAAGACTTGCCTTCTAAGGCTAAATCAACAAATTTTTGTATAATACCTGGATGCCGGGGTGGTTGCTTTTGGTTCTTGCCCAGTTTCTTGCGGGGTTTACGTTTGAAATTATGGAGGGAATGCTCAAATTCATATTGGATGTCTGGATTTGCCAACCACACCCGGTTTATAAGGTCATAATATGAGCCTACTTGGTGGATTTCGGAACGTGAAAGACCAATCATAAAGCATAGGATTTCATTTGCTTGTAGTTTCTCAACCCATTCAGTTATACTATGTATTTTTAATTCTGACATGAGAATAAAGGAGCGAATAAGCTCAGGTTGATTTTTTGCCGGAGCACCTATAGGTGAATAATATGGGAAGAGCAATGGTAATAAAGGATCAAGATCAAGCAAATAGAGCTTGGATAATGCATCTTTGTATTGCAAAACATAATCCTTATCAGACTCATAAAATGGTAAAATTTTTTCCAGTAGATAGCTTTGATATTCTTTGTGTAAACGCCAATAACCTAACATTTGCAACACCTCTAAAATTAAGTAGTATGGTCAAAAAAGATCCATCCACTTCGATTTTTGGGGCGTTTTGAAAAAGTCAAATGTTTTTGGAAAAAAAGTTTAATTTTTTAGCGATTTTTCGGGGGTGAAATAAAAAAAGCAACTTCTGAAAGTCGCTGATATCAATAAATATGAATTTTCGAAATTACTAATATTATGTTCCAGGGGTGAAACAGGAGAAGTGCATTGTCTGTGGCGAGAGATTAATGGTCCGTCAGCTTAAGTATTGCAGTAAAGATTGCTACATACTTGGAAGAAGTGGTAAAAGGAAGGCATTTGTTGATTTGAAGAAAGGGAGCTTGAAGCGAATACATTAAATTCACTGGCAGTATTAGCATATCGGCAATAGATAAGGATTACAGCTGATATGCTAAAATTGCATGCTAACAACAAAAATATGTTGTAAAACCCGACAGCCAGAGGTAAAATATAACTAGTAGTTATGGTAGTAAGGAGGTTCAAGATGGAACTGCATGAGAGAATAAAGAAAGCAAGAACGGATTTGCGTTTATCACAGGAATATGTGGCTAATTATTTAGGTGTAAAGAGGACTGCCATAGTTGAAATTGAATCGGGTAAAAGGTGCGTTAAGGCTGAAGAACTTAGGCAATTTAGCAGACTATTTAGGATATCGGCGGATTCATTATTGGAAGGAGATGAAATACCTTTATCTGATGATGAATTACTTCGTGGTTTTACGGAACTTGATGACGCTGACCGGCAGGAAATTTTGAATTTAATTGAATTTAAGAAAATGTTGAAGAATAAAAAGGGTTAACGGAAAGGAGAGGTGAAATGTATTTTACAATGAATTTAGCTGGTCAAGTAAACCAGATGAAGCTTCCAAAATCAAAAGCATTATGGCCTCTGTTTGAGACTATAGTAAATTCTATACAATCATTAGAAGAGACAAAAAGTTGTGAAGCACCCCTAATTACAATAGTTGCGAATCGATTAGATTATGCACAGATGACTACAGAAGGAACGGAAGAATTAAATCATTTTAATGAATTTATAGTAACTGATAATGGTGAAGGGTTTATTGATAAAAATTATCATTCGTTTCTTGAAGCATATTCAACGTTAAAGCTGTCAAAGGGTTGTAAAGGGATTGGAAGATTTTTATGGCTTAAAGCATTTGATAGTGTATCAGTTAAAAGTATATATATGGAGCGTGATAAGTGGTTTAAGAGAGAGTTTTCTTTTTCTATAAAAAATGCAATAGAGCCAGAAGATAATTGTATAGAAATTGAGGTTCCTGATATTCAGGAAAATAGCACTGAGGTTTGCCTAAAAGGCTTTAAGTATGAATATAGAGAGGAAGTAGCTTTATCACTTGAGAGTCTTGCAAAAAAGATTATAGAGCACTGTTTACCATATTTCATTATTGAGAATTGTCCCAAGGTAGTGTTACAAGACAGCCTAGGTGAAAAATACATTTTAAATGAGTATTATAACAAGTTATATAGAGATACTTTACGTAGAAATGATTTTACTATTAAAGGCAAAGCCTTTTCTTTATACCATATGACTGTAACAGAAGGTGCTGATAAACATGAGTTGCATATGTGTGCTAATAATAGGGAAGTTAAGTCATATGATTTGGTTAAGTATATTCCAAATTTGAATAAAAAAATAAATGCAGATGATCAGTCATACTATTATGTAGGATATATTGCTGGTGAGTATTTAGATCAGGCGGTTAATTTAGACCGATACGAATTCAGTTTTTCAGATAGTCCGTTATTGGACAATTTGGGTGAAAAAGAAATTACGGAAACGGCTATAGAATATATCAAGATTTATTTAAGTGATGATTTGGGGAAGATTAAGGATGAAAAGAAAAAGAGGATAGATGAATTTGTAAAAACTAAGAAGCCTCAATATAGATATTTACTTAATCACAGAGGTAATGTATATGATGAAATACCAGTAGGGCTTAATGATGAAAAATTGGATTTAGAATTATATAAGCAAGAGCAAAAGTGGGAATTTGATATCGCAAAACAGAAAATGCAAATTGAAGAAAGACAAAAAAATAGTGTGGCTGATACCGAGCAGTTTATGGATTTGTTTGATTCGTATTGTTCAAGTGTAACCCAACTTAGCCAAGCAAGCCTAGCTGAGTATATTGTAAGAAGAAAAGCAGTAATAGACTTATTAGAGAAGGCATTAGAATTGTCTGAAGATGGGAAATATAGTAAAGAATCTAGATTACATTCTATCATTTGTCCGATGCAGATTACATCAGATGATGTGAAATTTGATGAAATGAACCTGTGGCTTATAGATGATAGATTGGCGTATCATCAGTTTCTTTCTTCGGATCAACCAATGAAGTCGCTTCCTGTTATGGAGAGTGATGTTCCTAGAAGGATGGATATTGCAATTTTTGACAAGGCAATTTCATATTCTGCTGAAGAGGATGCGATAAATTCGATTACAATAGTGGAATTGAAAAGACCACAAAGAGACGATTTGGAGGCTGATGATAAAAATCCTATTAATCAGGTTTTAAAATATGTTTCAGATATTAAAGCAGGAAGGGTAAAGAAAGCTAATGGCAGAGGCTTTGGTAATGTTCAAAATGCAGCATTTTACTGTTATATAATTGCTGATCTGACGGATAGTTTAATTGAAGATGCAGAAAATGCAGGATACAATCGAACCCCAGATGGAGAGGGCTTTTTTGGTTATAATCCGGTTAAGGGTGCTTATGTTGAGATTATTTCATATGAAAAGCTAGTAAGGGATGCGAAAAAGAGAAATCAGGTCCTTTTTGATAAATTGTTCAGACCAAAGGTAGAAGAGATTATTTCTTTGAAATAATAATTAGATGGAAGGTAGGTAACAATATGGCTGAGAGTCAAAATATAGAATGGAAAGAGTCATGGCGAGATGAATACCTAAAATGGATATGTGGTTTTGCTAATGCTCAAGGTGGAAAAATATATATTGGTTGTAATGATGATGGGGAAATTGTTGGTGTAGAGAATTCCAAGAAATTGTTGGAAGATATTCCGAATAAGATTATCCAGTCATTAGGGATTGTTGCGGATGTAAATCTGCTGGAGAAAGATAGCAAAGAATATATTGAAATAGTTGTTCCGGCATATTCTACAAGCATTTCATATAAAGGTGTTTATCATTATCGCAGTGGAAGCACCAAGCAGGTTCTTACAGGACCAGCATTGGAAAGTTTCTTGAACAGCAAGCGAGGTGTTACCTGGGATAATATGCCTATTCCTGCATTTAAAATGTCAGATGTCGAGGATTCGGTTGTTAATAAATTCAAGGAATTAGCAGCTAAAAAGGGAAGAATTGAACCTTCATTACTTGAAGAACCAAAAGAAGTGTTATTGGAGAAGCTTCACCTTACATCAGGTGGATATTTGACAAATGCTGCAATGATGTTGTTTTCAAAAGATCCGGAGAAATGGCAACTGGGTGCATATGTAAAGGTTGGATATTTTGAAACAGATGCAGACCTTATGTATCAGGATGAAGTGAGAGGTTCGTTAATTGAGATTGTAGATAAAATTATTGAGCTTATATATTTCAAGTATATGAGA
>CAYXPB010000369.1:0-4060 GCA_964466645.1 uncultured Acetivibrio sp.
CATCAATACTTTTAAGCTCTTCGGGGGACATTCCCTTAACAGTAGCCTGAGTTCCTACAGGCATAAATGCAGGAGTGTCAAAATACCCATGCGGAGTATGTACTCTCCCCAATCTAGCCCCTGTCTGTTTACACTTTTTTATTAATTCATATCTAATTGCACTCATTGTCTCCATATTCCTTAATCTATTTTATAAACATGGCATCTCCAAAACTGAAGAACCTATATTTTTCTTTTACAGCTTCACTATACGCTTTCACAATTGTGTCCCTGCCGGCTAGAGCACTTACAAGCATCAATAGTGTCGATTCCGGCAAATGAAAATTAGTAATTAATTCATCCACAACCTTAAAATTATACCCCGGATAAATAAAAATATCCGTCCATCCGCTTTTAGGCTTCAAAATACCTGCTTCATCTCCAATTGTCTCAACAACCCTACTACTGGTTGTACCAACCGCTATGACATTTCCGCCCTGTTTCTTTGCATTGTTGATTTTATTGCAATCCTCTTCTTCTATACTATAATACTCACTGTGCATTTTGTGGTCAAGAATATTTTCAACCTTTACAGGTCTAAAAGTCCCAAGCCCAACGTGCAAAGTAACATACGCAATTTCTATACCTTTTCTTTTAATTTGCTCCAAAAACTCTTTTGTAAAATGAAGACCTGCAGTAGGTGCTGCCGCAGAACCCTTATGCTTAGAATATACCGTCTGATAACGTTCCTTATCCTCAAGCTTTTTACTTATATATGGGGGAAGAGGCATTATTCCGACTTTATCAAGTATCTGCTCAAATATCCCGTCATATTCAAATCTTACAAGTCTATTACCTTCATCAACTACATCTATAATCTCAGCCTTTAGCTCCCCGTTTCCAAACACAAACCTAGCACCGGGCCTAGCTCTTTTACCTGGCTTCAATATCACTTCCCATATATCTCCTCCGGCATTTTTCAATAGTACAAATTCGATTTTTCCACCTGTACCTTCCTTCTCACCGAGAAGTCTTGCCGGAATAACCCTTGTATCATTTAGAACAAGGCAATCACCGGGATTTAAATACTCAATAATATCTTTAAATATCCTGTGTTTGATAATCCCCGTTTCTTTATCAACTACCATTAATCTAGATTGTTTTCTATCTTCTAAAGGCTCCTGAGCAATTAGCTCTTCAGGTAAATCATAGTAAAATTCACTAACTCTCATAATCAATTAAACACCATCTTAAAAATTTGATAAACAGCATATTTAGAATAATACATTAAAAAATTCTTCATTGCAAGGCATAAGGTTGTTTCAAAAAAATTTATTTGCCAATATACATAGTTTCAACCCAATAAAATCAGCTTTTCTCCCATTGATAAGCTATTTTTTGTATTCACCTAATAAAAATTACCCATCAACCTGTACACGCTTAAGTTGTAAATGCTTAAAACTTTTGATTAAAGTAAAATTATTGACTTATTAATGAGTTAATATATAATTAAATTTCTATTATATTTTTAGGAGATGATAATATTGAAGTTGAAAAATTTGTTTACTGCACTTCTCATTGTTGCTATGGTCTTTTCTTTGACCGCTTGCAACAGTAATCTTGGAATGTATATTAATGTTAAATCCGGTGATGTATATAAATATCATACCTTGACAAATATAACTTCCAACACAGAAATAATGGGTAATAGTACTTCTACAACACAAGATACTACCACAGATTTTAAGGTAACAATCGATAGTGTTGACTCTGAAGGAAATATCACTATGAACTATATGTTTGACAAAATAAAGTTTGAATCTGAAGCTGAAGGCGAAAAAATAACCTATGATTCAAACAACAATTCTGATACCGATGATTTTTCAAAAGTGTATAAGAGCATTATAGGTAAAGGCTTTAACACTAAGATGACAAAGCATGGTGCGGTTACTGAAATATCAGGTGTTGATGATCTCATTAGTACTATGTTAGGTGCTATGGAGCTTGATACTAGCGATGAAGCTAATATTCAAGAGACAAAAACTTATTTACAGTCGAGCTTTGGAGACAATGCTCTAAAAACCCTAATTCAACAATCAAGTAGAGTTTTACCTGAAAATGATGTAAAAATAGGAGACTCCTGGACTATCGAGAACACTATAAATTCTATAGTAGAAATAAATACAAAAACCACCTATACTCTTGACAAAATAGAAAACAAAATTGCTCATATTTCAGTCAAATCCGACTACAATACCGATAGTTCCAAAACACATAAATATCCGGGAATGGGAATAGATATGGATATGACCACAGATTTGACCGGAAAAACGACCGGTACTATAAGAATTGATACCACTAATAGTTTTTTATCAGAGGGTGAAATAACTCAAAAGATAACAGGTAAAATGAGTGTTGTTGTTCCTTCTATAGAAGGTTCTGAAGAAGAAACTGTAGACATTCCAATAGATTCAACTTCTAAAACAACTTATTCAATAACGAAAATGTAAGCAATTAAACCCTTCAAAAAATACTCTATACAAAATTCTGGTCAATTGCCATTTCAAATAAATTTATTTAAAATGGCAATTGACCAGTTGTTTTTTTATCACCGTATTCTGTTTTCAAAAGGTCTATACAATTTTTTAGGTCAAGAATTCCATCAATTTTTACATCGCTACTGCCCACTAGGTTTATAAAATTGACTCTAATATATTTTGTGTAGCTAATAAAACATCCAGTTATTTCCGCGATGATTGAGAAATCAAGATAGTTCTTAAAATTTGAAAAAACCCATATTAAATCAGCTATGACAATAAAACAGCAAAAACAACCTAATTAAGCTGCAAACCTGTTTTAGTGTCAAATGACGCAATTACTAGACCTGAGCATTAGAATAAAAGCTACGGGGCATCGAGCCCCTTCGCTTTTGCCTCTTTCACTTCGTTCGAAAGAGGCGGAATAAAAACTTCGGGGCATCGAGCCCCTTCGCTTTTGCCTCTTTCACTTCGTTCGAAAGAGGCGGAAGCTGTTGCCGAAAGCTTGATAATATCGGGTAGGAGGCTAACCATTAATTGATTAGCCGACCTCCCACACCGCACGTACGTACCGTTCGGTATACGGCGGTTCTTCAGTTTTCACAGATTTTCAGATAATAGTCAAACATGGAGATATATCCTAGTCTGGCTATTATTTTATTTGTTAGTGCACCGTTTAGCATCTTCGCCGCTCTCCAACAACCCTTGCGACAGTTTGCCATTTCGTGCACCTTACATTCGGGCAGTTTCAACGCTTTTAGCATACGATACCTTGTTTTTACCTTCTTCCATTGTTTCCAATAGATAGCCCTAATTCTTCTTCGTAGCCATTCGTCTGTTTCTCCCATCAATTTCTTCATATCCGCCTTACTAAAGTAGTTAATCCACCCTCTAACAAACTCTTTTAGTTTTTGTATTCGGTAATCATTTCCCTAACCATTATTTTTGTTTGTTAGTAAACGAAGTTTATCTTTCATTTTCTTTACTGACTTTGGGTGTACTCTAAGTCTGTATTTACCTTTGTATCTGTAAAATGCATACCCTAGATACTTTATTTTGCTGACATACGAAACTGTTGTCTTTGCTCGGTTTACTTTCAGGAATAGTTCCCCTTCAATATATAAAACTATGTTCTTCAATGTTCTTTCTGCACTTTTCATACTTTTGCAGAAAATGATTGCATCATCCGCATCACTTTGCCATCTTTAATTGACCGTGACAGTATTTCTATCAGCTTACTGTGGTTCACTGTGTCAAAGAATTTCTCTAAATCCATGCTTACCACATATACATATCCCTCATCAACATATTTCTTACATCTTTTCAATGCATCTTGTTGGCTCTTCTTTGGTCTAAACCCGAAGCTGCTCTCCGAGAACTGGCATTCATATATCGGTGTCAATTCCTCCGTTAGAACGTGTGCCCACCGGGCACACTTGAAGCAAAAATGCCACGGATGGCATTTTTAGCGTCTCGCGACAGGATGTCGCATAGACGCGGCGAAAATTATCAAGCTGAGGTACGATTTTTGTGCAGCAAAATAT
>CAYXPB010000370.1:0-3952 GCA_964466645.1 uncultured Acetivibrio sp.
TTTTGTAAACAAGCTTTTCCAATCTAACATTTGTAGCATAATCTCCCAAAACCCTTTATGAAGTCTTTTAACTACATTAAGCCAATAATAAGTATTACTTTACTTGTGGCAATAGCCTTAAATCTTACAACTTGTTCTACTAGCGTGAAGGCGGATGATTTAACAAAGGGTATAACTGCTAACAATGTAACCGGTAAACAAACCGATGAAAAATTTATAAACAATGCGGCAGATTTTTCAATTGAACTATTTAAAAAATCTTTAAACAGTGATAATAATAATCTTGTTTCACCGTTATCGGTATTAATAGCACTGTCGATGACGGCGAACGGTGCCGATGGTGAAACACTTACACAAATGGAAAAGGTTCTTGGCAAGGATATATCCCTTGATGAGCTCAATGAGTAACTGTATACCTACGTTAAAAGTTTGCCTAGTGAGGATAAATCAAAGCTTAATATTGCTAACTCAATATGGTTCCGTGATTATAACGACAGTTTTATGGTGGAAAAAGATTTTTTACAGAAAAATTCGGATTATTACAGTTCATCTGTATATAAATCTCCCTTTGATGATGGAACAGTCAAAGACATTAATAACTGGGTCAAGAAAAATACCGATAATATGATCGACAGTATTTTAGACGGTATAGAAGATGATAATGTTATGTTTTTAATAAATGCCGTTGCATTTGATGCTCAATGGGATGAGGTCTATATGAAGGAAGATATAAGCAAGGGCAATTTTAACTCTATTGACGGAAGTATTAAGAATGTTGACTTTATGCATTCGAGCGAATTGAATTATATTACAGATAGTAGAGCAACAGGTTTTATAAAACCGTACATAAATAACAAATATAGCTTTGTGTCATTGCTGCCAAATGGAGATATAAATGTAAAAGACTACGTAGATACTCTTACTGGGAAAAGCTTTTTGGATATTATCAAATCTCCAGAGTATACACATGTAGATGCCTATCTTCCTAAATTCAGTTATGATTACTCCATTAAGCTTAATGATGCCCTGAAAGCTCTTGATATGCCTAAAGCTTTTTCTTCAGAAGAAGCTAAATTCGGAAGGCTCGGCAAAGCAGCTGACAGAAACATTTACATCAATGAAGTACTACACAAAACTTTTATATCTGTAGATGAATTAGGTACTGAAGCTGGTGCTGCTACGAAAGTTGGAATGAATTGGGGATTAGCAGATATGTCAATGTCAAAGACTGTTAAACTTGATCGTCCCTTTGTGTACGCGATTATTGACAACTCAACAAATTTGCCGGTATTTGTTGGTACTGTGATGAGTATAGAATAGGGTTTAAAAACTCCTATTATTTATACTTAATTGCATATTGAAATCCCTTGATAATAGCAATAAGTCATAAATGGATTTGATTAAGTACAATTGGATTTATCATCAATTGCACATTCTAACCTTGTTATCATAAACATAATATCCTCCATTGAATTTCTGATTTAGCAAGGGGTTAATTGGTTTTATTAAAAACTTTCCCTGAATCTTTTTATTTCAAGATATTCTTTTATTGATTGTAAATGTGTTTGATTGAGCTATAAAGTAAATAAAATAAAATCAAAACCCACCAATTCAATGGTGAGCTTTATATGGTTGGTTAAATGTATTTTTTTACATCCTTTAACTTCTCGTAATCAAAAATGCTATCGATAATAATTTCTAATTTCTAAGTTTTCAACATCCAATTGTGATATTTTATTCCTCATTTCATCTGGCAATTTCCCAAATCTTTTAGTCAATAGCCTTATCGCTGTCTTATATATCTTATAAAGAGTTTCTTTCTTCTCCTCCTGTAATTCCTTCCTGTCTTAATACTTCAGCTAAAGTCATCACAACTTTACTCCCTTCCGGATAGTTCGTTTCAACCTTCTTGATAATTTCTTCAACATCTTCTTTTGTTAATTTCAGACTAGCATATTAGCTTCCCTTCTTTGAACTTAAAAAATCACTTTGCTCAGTGTGATTAATTTAGTCAGATAATTTCTTTGTTTCAATCACAATATCTTTACAAACAATTTTACCTTGAAACGGCCATGCAGATATAGAGCAAAACAAATAGCCATTTTCTTCAACAATCTCTATATTCTGAACAAAATATTTGTAATCTGTAGAACCATCAATATTTACAGTTTTTGTGTAATTTAAATCATGCTTAAAATCTATTTGAAAACATTCCGTAAATTCACACAATACCCTTCCTATTTCATGTTTTCCTTCAAAGGATAAACTTACTTTGTTATACCAGTCTTCAATTGAAAAAGCTAACAATGCTGAATCAATTATACCAAATGAGATAAGTGTTTTTTCTAAATTATGCATTTATTTTACTCCTATTAGCTTTACTTCTTCGAACTTTTACAATCTCTCTTAATCACTATAACAATTATCAGGACTGTCCAACCAAGACTTCAAACTGTTCCTTTATTCCATCAATAAAGGATTTTAGCGAATCAGTCGTTACTAAAAAATCAAAGCCCCTACTATATCTATGTGATTTTCCATTAGTTAATGGCCCAACTCTAATTCATATTTCAAAACCAACTTCATTTTCCTCATATGGTTCATAAAGCTCCATATTAAAATACATCTCTATTGGAGCCCATCCAACGCGCTTTAATTCAATGCCTTTGTATTTATCCTCAATTGCACATTCAAACCTTGTTATCATAAACTTAATATCTTGCATTGAAAAAGTTGCATCATGATCTTCCGTATAAGAATATACTTCCTTTCCCTCTACAGTAAGATTGAATGTAAAAGGAATCCAGTTCTCAAAATCGCTTCGACCAATCTCCAAATCAAAACGTTTACCTTTTATTAGATTTATTTCCATAATAATATTATTTTCTTTACTAGTCAACTTAGCCATATTACCTCCTACAAATTTGATGATCACTCCAACGCAATTTCAAAATACAATATTCCAAAAAACAAGGTTGGAAAACAAAGTGATTTTCCAACCTTCTTCATTAATTTATTTCTACCGTTTTTAATTCAAAACATCAACCAATACTTCTGACATTGCATCTGATATATATCAAAACACAGCACCAACACCTATAAATAGGTCTGAATTTGTGCCTAACAATAAAGGTTATCAATCTTTATATCTATTCTTAACTTAATATATTATTATTTGTAGAAAATATTAGTATCCAGATTTTCCCTCTGTTTTTGGATTAATTTTTCTAGAATAAATTCTACTAATAATAGTACTTTATCTATATCCATATTTCTCATTCCGTATTTTTTTATATATATTTGTGCAATAGATAAATTTTTGCTGTTAATAATTGATTGTAATTCAGAAATAATTTTATTCACATTACTGGATTTTTCCGTATCTTTAAATTCATCAATTAACTCATTTAATTCATTGTAATTTGCACTACAATTAAAATAACATTCTAAGAAATACCTGAAACCATCCATCGAAAACCTCCTATTTTATTATTGGAAATGCAGTAATAATCTTAAATCCTAATTCTAATGTTGAATCTTTGACAAGTATTAATCTAGATTTTGTAAGGTCATATACTACACTCTTTTTATCTGCTAGTACTCCTTTACCTATTGTATATGAGTGAATTGTTTCGAATACTTTTCTATTTGTATCGTTTTTCATAAGCCACTCCGCTATTGCGTCAGCATTTCTATTTAGATTTTGTTGTACTGCCTTAATTGCTGTACTTTTATCAGCAAAACATGTTGCAGCTTCTACCTCTTCCTGTATTGCTCTTTTTATTAATTCTTCATTTTTTTTACTAACATGTTTTGCAAGAGTATGACCACCTGCCTCTTCCATTACATCTAAAACATCATCTCCAGCAGAACGAATTTTATCAGCTATGGCTTTACCCTTATTAATAACACTACTCAACCTATCTGCATCAGCCCTTAATATGCCCTGTGA
>CAYXPB010000371.1:0-3938 GCA_964466645.1 uncultured Acetivibrio sp.
TATTATAAACTTTGCAAATTTCATATCTTTGGGTTATGATATTGTCATGACTAAAGGAAAATATGGAGGAATGGAAAGACATATTTTATTAAAATTACGTTAACTGTTGCAATTGATGAAAGGTGGTAAATGAAAACAGTGAAAGAAATAGTTGTTAACGACGATTGTATCGAAAGGGGAAAATTGGGGTGGAATCAAGAAAAAAAACGAGCTTTATAAGAATATTATTTTTAGTATTACTAGGGATGTTTACTATAGCAGGATGTTCAAAATCAACTAATAATGAATCTCAAAACAAGAAAATTGATTCTACAATTAACGAATCAAAAGATGATATTGAAATTAAGTATGCAGACTTAATTCCTGACCCCGAAGTGATATTTCCTAATGGTAGCATTTATGTAACAGATTCGGATGGTGGGAAAGCGTATATTTTTGAAGTTTCTGATATTAATGATGGGGAATTTGAAGCATACATATCTAAGTGTAAAGAGTTTGGATTTGATGATATCTCCTATGAAATGTCGCATGAAAAAGGAAAAGATTTTGGTGCATATTCATCCGATGGATTATATTGGGTACAAGTTAATTTAGATACTGAGAAAAACATCGTATATATAATATGCCAAGCGGCAAAGAAGACTCCAGAAGCTAAGAAAACAAAGGAATCGAGCGGAGTATCTGGTGATAGAAATATAAGCGGATTTGACTCTAAAACTAACCAAAAAATTACTTGGGGTGGAATTGAATTTTCTTTTCCTTCCTATTTCGATGTGTTAGACGAAGGTTCGACAGATACATCGATTAGCTATTATCCTAAAGAAGAAGATTATTATGCTTCTTTATTGTTTCAAATGGTAGAATTTACAGGGACACAGGAAGATTTTAATAACCTAATACCATCTATTCTTGATAATACTTTTAACGGAGATGATTCCGCTAACACAGAAATATTAGTATCAGAGGAAATCACAATTGCGGGATTACCTGGCTGGACAACCACATATTCTAAATCTGATAAAGAAGTAGTTGGAGTGACCTCTACAGGAACTTATTCTTTTATATATAACGTAAATACAGAAAAAATTGTTATGATTACTTGCTTTTACGACAGTGATGACCAGTCGCAATTTGATTATTTAGGAGATTATAAAAAAGTTTTGGAAACAGCTAATTTAGATGCTGAACCTCTCGATTTGAATGCTATTAACAAGACAAATTCAGTTGAATCAGATTCAAAATTTGTTGAAAAATACTATAGTGTAATAGGCATAATTGATCAAGCAATTGAACCATCAGATGGGATGAGAGCAATGGTTATTATTGAACCTGATGTATTGGCAAAAGGAATGAATTTAGCTTACCCATTAGAAATTAATATTTGGTTGACTGAAGATGAGTTTGAGAAAATTGGCGGAGGTTCTTCTGTTGGAAAAGAGGTTAATCTATCCGTGAAATTAACGAGCATAAGCAGGAATATTATTTCGAATGACCCGGAGGTAAAAGGATATCCAATACAATTAGAATTTGGAGAGCCCAATTGAAAGGTGGCCAATAATAACGTATAAAAACTGGTGTGATACCCGTTGGAAAGATAATAAATAACTACAAGATTGTTGCTAACTCTATGGAGGAAAATAAAATGAGAACAAAAAGAATCACAGCCATGATAATGGCATTTGTATTTGGTCTGCTCCTGACATCCGCAGCGGCACCACAGCCCGTTCAGGCAGCGTCCAAATATATTACTGTAAATGAATTTGCAAAGCAATTATCAAAAGAAATTGATATTGCACCGGTAACAGAATGAACTACAAATTATCCTTATGTAAATGCTCTAATTAGTAACGAAATCATCAAAGAAGGCGATTTTGCTAACTACGACAAATACCTTACCAGAGGCGATGTGGCAATGCTCCTTAACCGTGCTGATGAATTGGTAAATGAAGAAAAAGTTAGCGACTGGCTTACAAATCACATTATCGAAAAAAGAATATCTGATATCAATAAGATAGAAGATGGCAAACAAGCAGATGTTGCGAAAGCTTTCGCAAAAGGTTTTATCGCAGGATATTACAATGGACAGTATTCTACTGATCGTGAATTTAAACCAAATAATAAGATCACACGAAAAGGTGTATTGAACTGTATTAAAATGATAAAGGATAAAAGTCTTAGATATAAGATGAGCCCAGATGGACAGGTATGCAGGACGACTAATCTACCGAAGTATGCTAAACATCATCCTTATATTCTAAAAAGTATTCCGAATAGCTATTATGATTGGCGATTTTACTTCGAAGGTACAGAATGGTATAAGAACGGAGAAAAATGGTATTTAGTTAATCTCCTTGATTATGCTTCGCCAAAGAATATCTGGAAATTAAAAGGAGAAGATAATCTCAAAAATATTAGTAATGATAGTGATGTAAGAAATCAATATCTCGAACTGTGGCAAGACAGAGCAGAAGGCTTCTTGAATACTATTTTTAATGTAGATTACAGAACGATTGATGAAAAGGAATGGATTAACGAACTAAGTAAATATGATTTTAATTATATTGACGGTGGTTTCTTTACTGAGGATCAAAATAAACAACAACAAGCACCGATGAGACGTTATATCAAAATGATGAAGGAAAATAAAACGATAGTAGAATCAAGTAAAATAGTTATAGACCGTTCAAGCCTGCATTATGTAGATGGAAAATATCGCTTTAGAGCCTATGTAAAATATCGTATAAATTCTTCGAAAATGACGCCGAAAGAGGCTAATGAATATACTTTTAAATATTATCCCGGTATAAAGACAGATCAAGAATCCAATATTCTTTACTATTCATATGGTCCAGTATATATTGAGGGATTTGAACTTGGAAAATGGAAAAGCTGTTGCTTTGATGTTGTTTTAACTAGAAATTTATATAATCCAGATAAGTGGGATTTAGGCATAGGCAAAGTTGTATTAACAGAAACTATGTATAAAATCAACAGAATAAAATAATCTTTTAAAGAACCTATTCATTAGGTTCTTTTTTTGTCCAAATATCATGATGAAATGTCATACTATATATACAAGAATGTTTCAATAAAGGAGGAAGTGTTTTGAATCTGATAAAAAAATACACATCATTAGCTTTAATATTTTGTATTCTGTTAACAAATATATATACAGGTATGCAAAAACAAGTAAAAGCAGCAGTAGATACAAGCAATTGGGTTATTACAAACATGGAAGGTGGAGTTGTGCGAGATCAAGATATGATTTTTGTAAGAACTCATAAAAAAGCAGAAGATAATGTTCTTCGTTATTGGACAGATAGTTACAGAATGAGTCGTCCTATGTTTGATCTCAATTCGCCTTTTACATCAGGAAGTAATGCAGCAATCAATGCGAAAGAAATAGCTGTAGTTCAAAGCAATCCCGAAATTATTGGTGATCAGGCAAGAGTTACATATACAATCAATAAGGACGATTTCTTAAATATCGCTACTGACAAAAAAAATGGCTTAGGGATTACTGCGTTAGATGTTCGTAGTGGTAACGGAATTGTTTTTCTTAATCCCGTTTATGATACTTATTATGGAGATAATCCTAAACAACGCATACGAGATCAAAATATATGGGGACTCCAAGAATTTCTAAGTGTTGCAACTTGGAGTCAGACAACGCTGATGTTATGTATGGTCGTAATGGGTATCAGAGCCCTTATAATGTATGGTTTAAAATTTCGGAAAGTGTTCTTTATAAAATCAATACAGAAGCTGTATATAAAAACGGAAGTACTTTTATATCTCTTTCTGGAGCAAAGAACAGTGATGGAGCTACGGTTACAAATCCACTAAGAACAGAAGATGGTTTGGTTAATACCGAATATAATTATAGTGTAAGTACCGCAAATAAAACTCTCATAAAAGAAGGAATCACATATAAATTA
>CAYXPB010000372.1:0-3926 GCA_964466645.1 uncultured Acetivibrio sp.
CAAGTTGTTTTAAAGCTTCCTTTAAGAGTATGTCCTGGTGAAACAGGTCACCACAGCTATAAGCAGTTATACAAAGCTCCGGAAACACCAAAAACTTCACACATTCCTTATCTGCTTTTTTAATTAGATCAACTATGCGGGAGCAATTGTACTCGCAGTTAGCTACCTTTAGCTTTGGAACTGCAGCTCCCACCCTTACAAAACCATATTTCATATCATCACCCGAATATATCAAATTATAAGGCTCTTCCTAAAAAAGCCTAAAACAAGTTTAACATATTCGTTTAGTTTTCACAAAATAATTATTTTAAGCCGCGTCGAAATAATCTTTAAACAATTATATTCATCTTTTTTGTATTGATAACATTCTCCTATCTTCATAATTACCCCTATCTGTTCCTAAGTGTTATGAATCTTCTTGTTTAGTATTGATATACTTTCCTGTAACAATTCTTTCGTCTTTAGGTTTTTCTGCATCCTTTGGTATTGCCCAGACTGAAGCATATTTCATAGCACCTTCAATCCTACCCTGTACGCATAGTAATTGGACTCGCCGAGGGGTTATTCCCCATTTCACGGCAGCTTCTTTAACTGTCATATAATCAAACATAATATGCACCTCGGCTTAAATATTATTAAATTAGCATTTCATATGTTACAGTTGCTTTTCAATTTCCAATAACTCTTGTTCCTTTTCAAGCTCCTGTTTCAGTTCTTCTTCTGACGGCATATATAACTTATATTTCGAAGCAAAAATCTGATTATTGCCTTCTGGTAATGTGTATTTAACAACCGACTCGCTTTTATCTGCACAAAGGATAATACCGATAGGTAGATTATCGCCCTCATTCATAAGCTCTCTTGTAAAGTAATTGACATACATCTGCATCTGTCCAATGTCCTGATGTTTCAGCTTGCCAACCTTCAAATCAATGATGACAAAGCACTTAAGGATATAATTATAAAACACTAAGTCGATAAAATAATGCTCTCCATCAAATGTAATTCTCTTCTGTCTTGAAACAAAAGAAAATCCTCTACCTAATTCGAGAAGAAACTTCTGTAAATGGTCAATTAATCCTTGTTCTATGTCTTTTTCATAGAGATTCGGCGTCTGCTCAAGTCCTAAAAATTCAAGTACATATGGATCTCTTATGATGTCTTTAACATCCACACCTTTTTCAAGTGTTTGAATTTCGTTTCTTACGCTATCCTTATCTTGGCTTGATAAAAGCCGTTGAAAATAAAAAGAATTAATCTGACGTTCAAGTTGCCTTGTACTCCAATTGGATTTTGCGCATTCGTCAAGATAAAATTGTCTTGCTTTTACATCTTCAACTTTTAACAGCATCCTATAATGCGTCCAACTCAATTCATCACGCAGTGCGTGATAATTTGGAAATGCTATGTAAAACTGACGCATATAGCTCAAATTTGTCACTGTGAAGCCTTTTCCAAATTCATCAGTCAATTTTGCAGAAAGGTATTTTAATAAACCCGCACCATACTCAGCTCTCTGATTATCTCCCTGCGCTTCACAAATTAGTTTTCCAATATTCCAATAGGTTTCAACCATGACAAAGTTGACAGTAGCAAAAACTTTTTTCTGTGCCTCAGTCACTGTCGCTCTAATATTCTCATAAATACTACTCTCATCTAAATAATTCACTGTAATCTCTCCAAGCATTTTCAAATATACTCATTCAAGTAAAGAGCTAGATTGAAAAACATTTCCAATTACTATTTTATTCGTTTATTCGTACTCAGTCAATGTTTACTGATATTTATTTTCAAAAATCTAAATTGGTCAAGCAGAGCTTCTAGTGCCTTCTCATTATGGCTCACTTCCTACTTAATTTTCCCTTCTTCGGTCTCAACTTTATTTATAAAGTCCACATTGTAACGAACAGCACCGTGATCTTTAATTACTGTAGCTCTTGTGATACGGATTGCCAAAATAATGCAGTTTTCATCCTTCTCATTATTTGCGAAGTCGTACCATTGAGCAAATGCTTGACGAAGTTTAGACCTTAACTGGTCATTTTTCGGGTCTAAAACCCATCCGAGATTTTCACCAATTCCGTTTCCAGAAAACCACCCGTTGCAAACCGCAAATGCAACTTCTTGGTTTTGAGCTATCTGCTGCATTTTAGTTGATTTTGCCCAAGTAGTAACATAAAACACACCATCTTCATAAAAAGCGTCCACTTCACGGACATAAGGACGTGGTTTCCCGTCTGCGTTTGGTTCTAATGCAATAGTCGAGAGAGATATAACATTATCTTTTCCGTTCCCACACCTTTCCTCAATTATTTTTAACCCTTCTTCATACCTACTCATTTTTATTTCCTCCTCACATTATTATATTCTTGGTATTTCTAAACCCATTCTCCAAAACATAACCATCCACAGAACTGTTTTGGCTTTTATATGAACAATAGACTCTTTATCCCGCCTTACCTTCAGTTCAGATACCAAAGTTCATTTTTAATTGACATCAGCTACTCCTTCTTTACTATTTTCTATCGTAAGCTATGATTATGCATTTTCACCCCATGATAGTGCAATATCGTCCAGGTACTTCTGGGCTGCATCTTTATCTGCATTTTTAGCATTTAAAGGTAACTTAAACAGAAGATTCATTCCTTCAAAACTGCCATTTAGTGTAATCTTTCCGGTCTCCTCATCAAATACATAAGCATTACGATTAAAGAATGTTGAGTTGGCAACACATAAATAAATTTCTCTATCTGCAAACAATTCTACATTATCACAGTCTATCATACGATACATAATGCCATCCTTAACAATTTCAAAATAACCACCATTCATTGTAACTATATTGTATTGGTTTGGGTTCAATCCCTGAATAAGCGGTGAAATAAAGAAAGGCTCTTTTCCGTATTCATCATCTGATGTTTTCGGCATTGGGGTTCCATCTGTCTTTGATATTGCAACAACAGCATAGGTCCGATCAGATCTGACATTATCTCCATTTGAACAGAATTCACTGAGATTTCTTCCAGAAACCACGCCTAGTACAGTAATGTTATACGCACCATGCGATTGGGTTTCATTTATTGTAATTGCCTCATCGCTTTCAAAAGCCTTGGCAAGTTGTGAATTTCCATATTCAATTGCCTCATCTTTTGGAGCTAAATACTTCCACGTCGCAAACACTGTGACCGAAGAACATATCAACAGTATACACACAGCTATAATCGCTGGAAGTCTTCTAAATTTTCTTATATTCATATTTTCTCTCTCCTTCGCCGTTTGTAATATTTTTTTGTTCAGTTCCTGATCCGGCACATAATTTGTTGAAAGGGCATTTTTAAACACTCTATCTAATTCTTTATCTTCCATATCCATTAACCTCCAGATATTTCTTAACTTCCTTCCTCGCCTTGTAAAGTCTGCTTTTTACAGTACCTTCAGGCAATTTCAGAATATGGCTGATTTCCTTTAGTGAAACTTCAGCTGTATAATACAGGTATATTGGCACTCGATAGCCTTTATTCAAGCTAGCTACTGCCCGGATTATGAGTCCCTGATTTTCCTTTTCCAATACTTCGTCCTCAGGACTTTTTACATTCACTAACTGATTCTCACCATAATCAAGTTCCTCCTGATAATTTTCCATTGATGCAATTCTTTCTCGCCAGGCATGTTTGCGGTTGCGGTTCTTCCACATCTTAATCGCAATAGATAAAAGATAACTTTTTGGTTTTTTCTCATTATCAATTTTCTCGCATATTTCTAATGCCTTTAAAAAAGTACCTTGATATAGTTCGTCTGCTTCCTCTTTATCCCGGGTCAGCTGTCTGCAGAAATTGTAGATATCTCTGCCATAATTATTGACCAGATCATTCTATAATGGTCTAAGAAAACTCGACAAAAATTTTCTAAAAGATAATGAACCTGAT
>CAYXPB010000373.1:0-3858 GCA_964466645.1 uncultured Acetivibrio sp.
CTTTTTGATTTTTGGGCGATTTTGAAAATGTCAAGTGTTTTTCGACATTTTCTTAGAAAATTTTTGGTATCAAATTACATCAAGTGCATAAGACCTGTAATAAAGGTGGTATAGAGTACATAATGAAAAGGAAATCTAGTTGGGAATGGTATGCTGTCGTATTGTTATTCGAAAGTACTATATTAGGTGAGGCAAATAAAGACAAAATTGATGAGCTTTATAGCAATAAATTTAAATTGTATGAAGAGCAAATCATTGTTGTAAGAGCGCAATCTTCTGACCATGCATATAAGAAAGCAGAAGCGGAGGCAATAAAACAAGAGATGGAATACAGAAATCTATATGACCAACTGGTTCAACGCAAGTTTGTTGATTCGTTGAACTGCCAATGCCTATTTGATGATGAAATAAGGTCTGGAACAGAAATTTACTCAAGATTGTTTAAAGTACAAATAGATGAAAAAATGGAGAAGTTTATAAAAGCATATTTTCCTGAAACATTACCACATGAAGAAAAACCAACGCGTTTTCACAATTTTATAATTAATGAATAGCGTATCAATGGGTTTTTGATCCAATCATTATCACACACAAAGGCCGGGAGTTTTTGGCCTTTGTGTGTGTATGGTGAAAAGTGTGAGGGTGTTTAATGTACCGGCAAACACCAAGAAAATAAGAGTAATCCTTGGATGTAGTGTAGAAGGAGAAGAGCTTGTAAGGTTTGATGCAGTGCAGCTTGAACAATAATCCTGTAAATAGAAGTGACGCATCTGGATTTATGAGTGGTGCAGCTTGTCTTCGGTATCTTTCGTTGAGCTCGATGCTATATGCAACTATAGGTCAAATTACTACATATGTTACATCGACATTATTACCTATTCTTGCTACTACACTTTGGTGGGCACCATATGCAATCGCTGGAGTTATTGTAGCGGCTATTGCAGTTGTTGTTATTTGGCAGGTAACTGAACAGAAAAAAATCTTGAAGGCAAAAGGGGATACAAAACAAACAGGTAACGTTACTAAGGGGATGACAAAAAGACAGCGTAAGGAATATTCTAAGGAAGTCCATAGACGTAAGAAGAAATCTGGAAGAGGAGGAAAAGATAATCTCCCTTGGGAAATTCTTAAGGAAATAGCCGATGAAATTAGGGAAACTTACGATTAAGAAAACGGAGGTGTCAATAATATGTCAAATTTTTGTAGTTTAATTATTAATGGTGATAAACTTGATTTTGAAGATATAGAGAAGAATATTAAGCTTAATCCCACAGATATATATCACAAGGGTGGATTAAAGGATAAAAAATACAATAATGATGTATATTCTGAAGATGGATGGGTATATGAAGTAACTTTTGGAGACAATGATAAAGTTGATGACATATTGAGTGGATTTGTTTCTGATGTTCTTATATTTAAGGACTATATAAGCTCAATATGCCATAAATATCATGTTAGACTGTGGTGTGACATTTATTCTGATTATGCACAAATAAATATATTATTGTCACCATCTGTTTTACAGAAGATATCGGATTTAGGAATTGGTATTGATTTTCAAGTTTATTCACATGGCGATTTAGAGTGAACTCTAGCATAATAAACTTTATAGAGCATATAGAATACTATGAAAAAAGGCGATTTTCTTTAATAACAGCGTATATTATGCGTGATATTGGAATGCATTTAGGAGAGGTCTTTGTAAAAAACTATTCTAATATATCTTGGGGATTTTACACAAAACCAAAAAGTGATTTCTTTGTAAATCAGCCTGTATTTGAATGAATCAGGCAAACTTGTGTTGATTTATAATTAAAAGAAGTGATGAAAGCCAAATAGTAACGAAAAAAGAATATACTTAATATTTGGGAAGTGTGAGTGAATTTAAATAATTCTTATTTGCAATAGCTGCAAAAAGCGGATATGGAAAGATAAAAGAAACTGTGATAGTTGGAGATGGAGTAGCATGGATTTGGAATATGGTAAAGGAAGTATTTCCGGATGCAGTTGAAATACTTGATTATTATCATCTGGATAGACTACAAGACATATAAAGAAAAGGGATACTACATTGGCAGTGGAGCAATAGAGAGTGCAAATAAAACAGTTATACAGCAAAGAATGAAACAGTCAGGGATGAGATGGAGTTTAAACGGTGCACAGTATATAGCAGCCCTTAGAGCTAATCATGAGAGTAATAATTGGGATGAAGTTATTGAAGAAATCTATGCGTCTTAGCATTAGATGAGAGTAATGCAGAAAATATTGGATGTAATATTGGGAGTATTATACCTATTTTTACTGCTATAATATTCACGAATGTGAAAACTATACTTCTGTTGTAAAATAGAGCTCATTTTGATATAATAGTATTGAAAGAACGAGTTAAAAATGGCTAATAAATCAGCAAGAATAAGAAGGATACAAGAGGTATAAAATGCCCAGAGGAAAAATAAATAAAGAACATGATTTAGGATATAAGCATTTACTGACCCATAAGAAGACTTTTATAGAACTTCTAAAAAGCTTTGTAAGAGAAAGCTGGGTAAACGATATAGATGAAAGTCAGGTAGTACTGATAAATAAAAGTTATGTACTTCAGGATTTCAAAGAAAAAGAGTCAGATATAGTATATAGGTTAAAAATAAAAGATAGGAACGTAATATTTTATTGTTTGTTGGAATTACAATCTTCAGTAGATTATCAGATGCCGTTAAGGCTATTGATGTATATGGTAGAAATATGGCGTGATATGCTTAAGAATATAAAAAAGAGTGAAGCAAGAAGAAAAGACTTCAAGTTACCATCAATAATTCCAATTATTTTATACAATGGAGCAGGAAAATGGACAGTATGCAGAAACTTTAGAGAAATACTGGATGGAAATGAGCTGTTTTCAAATCATGTGTTGGATTTTAATTACTTACTGTTTGATGTAAACCGATATAGTGAAGAGGAACTGTTAGGTCTAACAAATTTGATATCAGGTATCTTTTTACTGGATCAGAAAATAGATTCAGAAGAATTAAAAGAAAGACTAATAAAGCTAATAGGAATATTTAGAGGTTTGACAGAGGAAGAATTAAGTTTATTTAAGGGTTGGTTTAAGTGGATAGTAAAACCAAGAATACCAGAAGAATTACAGCCCAAAATTGATGAGGTATTGGAAAAGTCGAAGGTGTTGGAGGTGGAAGATATGGTTTACAATTTAGCAAATACTATTGAAGAAATGAAGAAAAAGGCAGAAGTAACAGGAATGGAGAAAGGAATAGAAAAAGGAATAGAAAAAGGCATAGAAAAAGGTATAGAAAAAGGAATAGAGAAAGGTAAAATTGAGGTGGCAAAATCAGCCTTAGAAAAAGGAGCAGATATTGACTTTGTTATAAAGATTACTGGGTTAGACGAGTGGGTTGTTAAGAAATTAAAAGAAGAAGTTTAATATTTAATAAAAACAGAGACTGTGAGAAGTTTGCAAAAAGCGAAACCTCTCACGGTTTTTTGATTATTTCTCAAAATTTATAATACTTTGTCTATCAATACGTTTCTCTTAGCAGATAAGTCCACATCATAGGGGTTCGTCAAAGGCCTATTAACTCTATTATAGTACACCCTGACAATTGGTCGGTCACCTTGATTTCTGCGGACATTAACAACAACGCCAACCTCACCTGTAGAGAGACGTACCATGGAACCTAAAGGATATACGGCGAGACTGTTTGTGAAAACTTGAACTATGTTGCCATCAAAGTAGTTATGCCGGCCATCTATAAGATATTCTATTGCTTTTGTGTGAGGATAACCCTCCTGATAAAGTAAGCGGTCATAAGTCTCGCAAACTGCTACAATTCTTGCCCC
>CAYXPB010000374.1:0-3839 GCA_964466645.1 uncultured Acetivibrio sp.
TTTTCCAAACACAAAACTTACTCAATTTAGCTTTACTTGCTCTTCGAGCTTTGCCGAATATTATTCTTAAACCATTATAGATTATTTTTACTGATACTTTCAATATTCTAAACAAAATTTTAAAAGGAAACAACAAAATAATGCAAACAGTACATAAAAACTTATACACTAACTTTATTACAAAAAGGAATAGCGTCATTATAATCTTACTTAGCAGTAGCGAATACAATATAATACCAATTAAAGCGCCTATAAGTAGATATCCTCTAAGTTCTCCGTCATTGCTCATATAAACAACAGCAAAAAGTACTAGAGCCACTATAATCCAATAAACAAAGTCCTCAAAATATACAATTAGATTACTTGTCTTTATAGCCTTCCTTCTTATTCTAAAGATATCGTAGATGAAGGCTATAATCATTCCCCCTAAAACACAACACAAAAATACATATGCTTGATTTCCAACAGAAAATAACAATTTAATCACGTATCCTTTAGGCCATTTCAAAAAACACCTATACAATATTTAGGTCACAAAGACCATCACAGAAGCTTAAAAACCCCAGACAGAGGAGCATTATTTAGCCGCGCAATAAATGTAAATCATATTTTTGAAATGGCGATTGCAAAGTTTTTTTGGATTCACCTTATCTAAACATTTTTGAAAAGAACCCCATACCTTTAGATCTTGAGCCCTCACTGTCATTGTATTCGCAACTTATAATATAGCCTTCAACACTTAGTTCCGAATTATCAATACTCAATTTGTTAATATGCAAGTCTTCACCGCATATAATAAGAAGACCTAATTCTGTTTCAATTTCTACAGTTTCATCATCAAAGCTTCTTACTTTAAGAACACCCGACACACTGAGCTTCTCCCGGTTTTCTAATATAAGGTTTTGACTAGTCTGTCTTGACAATTTCTTTTCTTCATTCATTTTAATCCCCCTAGCACTTATAATATGCGTTCAAAAGAACTGGAATTAATTATACTTAGGCTATTTCAAAAAATACAAATCAAATTTATTGAAATGGCAATTGCAAAGTTTTTTGGAATCCCCTTATAATATTTATGCCTGTACAAAACAAAAAATACCTATAATAAAAAGAATATCTCCTTAAGGAAATATTCTTTTTAGGTTAAAAGCAATGTATTCAAAACTTATAAAATCTTAAACATTTCTTTAGAATCAGCTTTTAGAACGTGCTCACTGATAGATATAACTTCTACTTTAGTATTGCTATTTCCAAACTGAATTTCAATTACATCTCCTACTTTGATTTCCGACCCCGGCTTTGCAACTTTATCATTTATTCTTACTCTACCATTTTCACAAGCCTCATTTGCCAAAGTACGCCTTTTAATAAGTCTTGATATTTTAAGATATTTATCGATCCTCATAAATATTCCCCCCATTTATACTAGTTTTCAATGTATAATCTTAGGCTTTCAGACCTCTGAACGCATGAAGTTATAAGCAACAATACTTATCCTTCACAGTCTAAAAGGGGCTATTGCAAGAAACTAATCATTAATACAGTGAAGACTTTGTAAAATCCACTCTAGATCTTAATGATTAATATAATTTGCAACAGCCCTTCTTTGCATGAAATTTGCACAGCAAATTCCTATTGTATTACAACTCTTACCCTTCAATAAACATCTAAACGCCTAGGTACAGTAAAGCCCTTTGCCTTTATTTACACATTAAAATTATTTATTGACTATATCTTTCAAACCTTTACCTACTTTAAATACTGGGGCCTTTGTTGCTGGTATATCTATTTCTTCCTTTGTTTGTGGATTTCTACCCTTTCTTGCTGCTCTTTCTCTTACTTCAAATGTTCCAAAACCTACTAACTGAATTTTATCTCCTTTTGATAAAGTTTCTTCTACACTCTCTATAAAAGCATTAAGCGCTTTTTCTGCATCCTTCTTTGACAATTCACCTTTTTCTGCCATACTTGTAACTAAATCTGTCTTATTCATAATTCAATCCTCCTAATAATTATATTGTATTATTTTTTGAAACCCATAAGTTTCACCTGCAAAATTACATTGTATTAACAACTTTAACAAGCAGATTTCTTATATTCTACACTTTCCGTAAATCTCCTCCTCCTGTTTGGTAATTTATCAAAAATATTTTTTATAGCTTATGTATTTTTGACTTATTCCACAACTCGTCCATCTCCTGTAATGACATAGCTTCTAGTTTTTTACCCTCTTTTTTGCTTTCTGTCTCAATGTACTCAAACCTTTTTATGAATTTATTAATAGAACCTGTTAATGCAAGTTCAGGCTGCACTTTTAAGAATCTGGTCAAGTTTACGATGGAAAATAATACATCTCCCACCTCATCAGTTATTCTTTCCACATCTTTACTTTTATATACGTCCTTTAATTCAACTATTTCTTCATCTACTTTTTTCAGCACATCTTCGATATTATCCCAATCAAACCCAACCTGTGCTGCCTTTTGTTGTACTTTATAACTTCTCATCAATGCAGGAAGATTTGAAGGTACATCTTTTAAGACACCTGTCTGGCTTTCGATACCCTTTTCCTTCTTTTTTATTTCCTCCCAGTTTGCCAAGACCTCATCGGAAGTCTCAGCTTTTGCCTCTCCAAAAACATGAGTATGCCGCAAAACCATTTTTCTGCAAATCCCTGTTATAACATCATCTATTGTAAAAGTTGCCTCTTCACGTGCTATTTGGGCATGGAAAACAATTTGCAGCAGTAAATCTCCCAGCTCTTCACAGAGCCTCTTTTTATCTTTTAGATCAATTACCTCAAGAACCTCATAAGTTTCTTCAATTAAATATTTTTTAATGCTTTCATGAGTCTGTTCCCTGTCCCAGGGGCAGCCATTTTCACTTCTCAGCAACTTCATAATATCTAACAAATCTGAAAAAGTATATTTGTCCTTCAGCATAACACCAACTCCTCATATGTCAATTTTTTAATGGCTAGTGTAAAGTTAGGCCATTTAAAACAACCTATACAACATTTAAGTCACAAAGCCCCTCTTGGAAGTTTAAAAGCCTCCAAACATAGGAACATTATTTTGCAGTGCAAAAAATGCAAATCAAATTATTAGAAATGGTAATTGCAAAGTTTTTTGTAATCACCTTATTTTAAATTATCTAATTAATAATTATACCACTAATTATAAAACAGCATTAGTAAATACGGTTTTTTTAATAAAATAATTTGTCTGTTGTTACATTTCTCAATAATATGAATAGTATATAGTAAACATAACTAAACAAAAATCCTGAACATCAATCAATTATAAAAATATAGGTTCGCATAGATATCCAAAAGGAGGAGTTCTTGATGTACCTAAGTATATGTTTACTTATGTTAAGAGCCACCTATAAAATTATTATTAACACAAGTACTAGAACTTTAACCTTATACAAAGGCGAAAAGTGGTTTAAGTCTTATAGAGTTGCTGTAGGTAAACCCTCAACTCCAACACCTAAAGGAACCTTTCGTATAAAAAAACAAGGCTGTTAATCCCGGAGGACCCTTTGGCGCAAGATGGCTTGGCCTCAGCACCACTTCCGGAGGCTATGGCATTCATGGTACAAATAATCCTTCTTCTATAGGAAAGGCTGTTTCTAACGGATGCATTAGAATGTATAACAACGATATTATTTTCTTGTACAATACTGTACCTGTCGGAACCGCTGTACAGATAATCTGAACGTTTTTATGCAATGGCAATTGACCAGTAATCTTTTAGAATCATCTTATACAAAAATAACAGGCACTCTTAAAGGCTACCTGTTATTTTTGCAATACAAAGTTATTTTCATTTTACCTC
>CAYXPB010000375.1:0-3776 GCA_964466645.1 uncultured Acetivibrio sp.
ACAATACCATAAGAGGTGCAGCAGGCGGAGCGGTTCTTATTGCAGAGCTTCTTAAGGCTGAAGGTTATATTAAAGCAAAATAATTCATTGATATATGCTCCCTTATAAGCAGACAAGTGAAATAATACTTGTTTGGAAGGGAGCATTTTCTATAATTTAAACATTTTTAAATCTGCAATAATATCTTCGGACGAATACTTTAAATTTTCAGCAGTCTTTGCAACCACTTCTACTGATGTAAATACTCCTTCAACTGACGCAGCAACTTCCTGAGATGAAGTCGATGTCTGCTCCGCTATTGTCGATATTGAATGAATTTTTTCAATAACATGGTCTTTCTCATTGACAGCTTTTTCTGTATCAGCAAAAGTTTGTTTCAGTTTAGGGAACGTGTCAAGCAATGATTTCAGAATTCCATCGAAGGACTCGTTTGTATTTAAAATTGTATGAACTTGTGTTGTAAGCTTTTTATTAACTTCATTGCTTGCATCTACAACGTCTTCTGTTTGTGTGGTTATTGAACTTACAAGTTTCGATATGTTCTCTGTGGCCTTTTTTGATTCCACTGCAAGTTGTCTTATTTCATCTGCTACAACGGCAAAGCCTTTTCCGGATTCGCCAGCCCTTGCAGCCTCTATTGCTGCATTAAGAGCAAGAAGTTTGGTCTGTCCAGATATAACTTTTATCATATCCGCCATTTTTCCAATATAACTGATATCTGTATTTAACTTATTAATGTTGTTAGACATAAATTAAAAGGATTCCGTCACATTTTTTACAGAGTTGTTCAACTCATCAACCCTGTCTCTTCCATCCCTCGAGTAGCTTTCCGTCAATTCGGAGCCTTCTCTGACTGCGACTATAGAGTTTTTTATACTTTTAAAGGCATCGTCAAAATTACTTAACGCATGCATGATGTTTGCCAAGTCTTCTGCCTGTGAAGCAGCCCCTTTTGCATTTCCGGAAACAGTATTCGACACAACTCCTGAAACCGATTCCAATTGTTGTGAAGTGGTAGAAAGATTAGCTGCATATATATTCAAATCAGATGCCTTATCTTTTATGCTGCTTATAGTTTTTGATAAAGACTTTTTCATCATGTTCATGTACTCTGCTATTTCACCAACTTCATCCACTGAAAGCCTTGTAACATTTGTATCTAAATTGCCATCGCTGATACCTTTTACCACCGATAATATTCCTGATAATCTATTTTTATCTGCCTTGATAACTCTAAAGAGAACATATAAAGCAAGAAAAACTATACCCACAGAAGCTACCAGGTAATTTACTATAGCTGTATCTAGAGTAATTTTACCAGTAAATATCCCATAACCCATAGCCGAAAAGGTAACCAAACAAACCCATATAAGCGTTAATCCGAGAAACATTGTTTTCTTTATTAAACTAAATTGATATACGTCCGATTTAGCAATATCAATATTACTAAATCTTTTATCACTAAGCAACCTGCTATTAAATATTTCAGTATTAGTTGAATTCATAACGAATCCTAGGGGAGCCATAATAGCTGCAATTAAAAGATTCACGAAAACATTGTAAAAAAATCGATCAATTGCTCTATCAGGAATCAAGATTTGACCTATTAATGAACAGCTTAGCATTCCATAAACCCAACGAACACTAGAAAATAAGCCTTCCCTTAGGGGTCTTCCCAATAAAACCTTTTTATACTCATATAATTCCGAATCTGATAAATTGTTTTCACCTAACCTACGGAATATCCTTAAATATAGCCTCTTTTGAAAAATCCCAGGAATTAGTGTTATCAATATAGCTCCTAATAAAGCACTACTAAACTCAAAAATATATTCACGAGCATTACCAAATAACAAATAGGTTAAAAACGTCATTATACCAATTGGATAAATGTATGGGGGCAACTCAATTTCCCAGATTGATCTAAGGTATAGTTTCATTGATTTATCCATTGTAAACCTCCATAAACTATGAAAGCAGATTATATATAAGTCAAGCAATGATGTGCAAACAGAGAAGTCTTTTCTTGATTGTAAACCAGTTAAATATGGTATATAACATAAATTATTCAACAATCAGCTTCCCAAATGTTGAACTTTATTATGGTTTTATATTCTATATTAGCTACCTAAAATCCTTCTTTGCTTAAATTTGAGTTTTTATGTACTTCTTCTTTTAAATTTTCAGAAATAAAATACAAATAACAACAAACCGTTCAACTTATGATTTCTGGCTATTCTGAAGGTTTTATATTTATGACAACCACCTCAGGATTATTAAATATCCTAAGCGGTATTATGCTATTTCCCAAACCTCTACTGACAACAAGATTAACACCGTTCTCCGAATGAACTCCTTTATAGTAATCCGGAAAAAACCCCTGCCCAGGTGCGTAGAGACCTCCAATAAACGGAATATTGAATTGCCCGCCATGAGCATGACCTGACAAAACCAAATCAACATCATAGCTTGAATAGTAGTTTGGAAAGTTTTCCGGAAAATGCGAAAGTACAATTTTAAAGTTACTGCTCTTTTCAAATTCGGTCATTCTTTTATTTATAACCACAATACTGTTAACCATTTCATCCATCCCAAGGATGTCAATGCCTGCTCCATTTACTGTAATAGCTTGTGTTTTTAGATTTAATACCTCTACATTTTCTTCTTCCAACATTCTAAATATCAATTCGGCCTTTTCACACCTGTATTCATGATTTCCAGGTATATAATAAACTGGTGCCCATTCATTCAATTCTCCAAGGGTCTTTACACTACCTGTCACGTCCTTAGTCTTTTGATCAACCAAATCTCCTGTAAAAACAATAAAATCAGGCTTTTGCTGATTTACAACACGGATTAAAGCTTGATTGTTCTTTCCAAATTGCTTATCATGCAAATCAGACAAATGAACAATTCTAACCTCTTTTGTAACCTTTGATGATGTAATGTCGTAATTTGAAATTGACAAGACATTATTCTGCACTACACATTATATAAAGAATCCAAGTATCAATATAATTATCACAATTATTTTCTTTTTCATTTAGTACCTCAGCCAAAATTTTTTATCCGCTTTTCTTTAATATATTACTCCTGCAAAAACCTTGCAACCTCAGGTTCATACATCACTTAACGAAGTAATATGTATTTCAAATATAATAGCCATCCGTTTTGGATGGCCTATATATGCAATATTTTGTCAAAGCTCAATATGATTTTAGATTATTTACCGCCCTTGATTACTTTTATTTCTACTTCCTGTTTTTCTACTTTGGATGAAATGGAATCAACTTTGTTTTCAAGTCGGTCAAGTTTTTCATAAACCTGTTGATATCCATCGAATAAGGTTTTTGAGCTGGTATCAATTTTATTTTCCAGCCTTATAACATCGTTTGTAATCTCTTTCCTAAATTCAGAAAATTCAGAATACATCTTAGTCATTAAATCAAACATTTTATCTTCCATTTAAAACACGTCCTTTTAAAAATTCATGTTCCCATTATATCATTTTTCCATTTATTTAGAAACATTATCCTTAGATTTTGTTTCTGGATGTACAATATTCTTTAAAAGATATAAAAAAACAAAGAGGTTTCTACACTAAGGCATTTGTTCCACAATCTGTAATCCTGAAAGAAGCCATTCTAATTGACGTTTTGTTATGTTACGTATTTCACCTTGGTTCTTTGGCCATTGGAATTTCATCTCATCAGTGAGTGATTTTGTAACAAGTATAAAGCCATTTCCGTCCCATCTTAATGCACGTAATGAATTGT
>CAYXPB010000376.1:0-3766 GCA_964466645.1 uncultured Acetivibrio sp.
ATAGACATTGATACAGAAGCTTCAATAGAGGGTTTTAAGGATGGCATCATTGTATTTGAGTTTTCGAAATTATATTCTAATACAATAGAGGATGCTGAGGACATTGAACAACCGTCAACTTATGTGAATCCTACCAGAGGATTTATTGGTAAAATATCTAGAGACAAGAACGGAAGAATTACAAAGTTAGCTTTTACACAACAGTAAATTGGAGTGTCTTTTATATGAATTACAATGATAAAAAGTAAAAATAATACAAAAAACTGCATTTTATCCCGTCAAACGAGCATTACGTCAGAAATTATTGTTAGGCATGAAAAAAGTTTATATAATAAAAAACATGGAAAATCTTTTAAAGCAAAGTGTGGGATTTATATTGAGGATATAGAGTACCACAAAGAAAGAGAAAGTACATAAAACCAGCCTAAATAGGCTGATATTAATATGATTAAGGTAAAAAATGAGGAAGTTTGTTAATATGGCAGGTTCAATAAATGTTACACCGGAAGAGATTGAGATTTCGAAATTATAACCGAACAAATAGGGAGGGGAAATTATGAATGGTTCAACACATGTTCAAGCAATTGATTTTTTAACAAAGGGAGTTTCTGTTTCCTATCACATTGATGTTATGAAGTTATCTAATGCGTTCGAAAAAATACAAAAAAATACAATCAAAAGGAGAGGTTTTATGAAAAATCACGTATTTTTATCAACAGTTGCTACTTTAGCATGCGTTGCAGCAGCAAGCATATTTTTACCTATGAAGGCAAGTGCTGCTGTTCCAACTAACCTAGTGGATGTAGCTATAAGTCAGATTGGCTACATGGAAAAAGCAAGTAATAGTAACTTGGATTCCTTTACAGCAAATCCCGGTTCGGGTAATTACACCAAGTATGCAAGAGATCTTGCCACATTTTATACTTGGAATCCTCAGGGAATTGCATGGTGTGACACCTTTGTAGACTGGTGCTTCGTACAAGCCTATGGCGTGGATGTGGCCAAAGCAATTACATATCAGACTACAAACCCAACTTTAACCTGTAGTTCATCAGCTCAAAACTATATAAGTGCTGGTTGTTATATTCCTAGAGGCCAGGAAAATCCTCAAGCAGGAGATCAAGTTTTCTTTTATGATTCTAATAGAGCAATCAATCATACAGGTATCGTAGTGTCTGTAGATAAGGTAAACGGCACAGTAACTTATATCGAAGGTAATGCAATCGATAAAGTATGCGAAACCACAAAATCTCTTAGCAATACCAGCATTGCAGGTTATGGCAGACCGAAATTCACTAAAGTTATTTCTACTTCCTCTCGTCAGTTTGTAAGCGGTCTTTATAACTATTGTTTGGGAAGAGTAGGCTCCGAGGGAGAAATTGACAGCTGGGCACTTGGTCTTAACAACGGTGGTTCTGCTTCACAGGTGGTACGTGGTTTCTTTGATTCTCAGGAATATGCCAACAAGAGAACCAATAATGAAGTCTATGTAGATGCCCTCTACTTAGCAGTTCTTGGAAGAGGCGCAGATGCAGGTGGAAGAAATCACTGGCTTGGATTACTCAACAGTGGTAAGGCAAGTCGCAATGATGTACTGAACGGATTTGTGGGCTCTGCTGAATTCATCGGCAGATGCAGATCTTTAGGCATTAATCCCTAAATTTTTATCCTACGATTTCATCACAAGATCTTTTTGAACGCTTTAGATAAGCTTTATAAGACTAGGTTCCATTTTGTAGAAATAAAATCTACAAAGTGGAACTTTTTTTTAACTTTAAAATGTCCAAACAAAACTTACCCTCCTAACATCCCACTATCCCACTCCTCCTTGAAAAGAGCATCAAAAAAGGATATTTCATGATTGTATATGATAATTTTAAAGAATTTAAGGCAACCTTTCTGTATGCGATATTCAATTTTTTATCCTTATCGCATATACCAGCCTTAACAAGTGACTCTAGATACTTTTCTGGAGTCACTTCTCCACTTGATACCTTTTTAGTATATTTTGAAATATTATCTAAGTATTTATTAAAATCCCTATTAATCATGATAATCTTTCCCTTCTAAAATACATAATGCTAAGTTCTATCAAACTCAATATAAATCGTTCTAAATATATTGAACTTTAAGATTTTTTCGATTTCCTACTCTTTAATTATATCAAACGTTAACAAATTTAGCCAACAGCTCTAATTTCTAAATTATTTGTCTTGTTTTTAAGTTTCCCCATTTTTAATATAGGAGTAAGTGTATATAGTTACTTCAATATTGTCGTGCTTGATAGTCCGGTTTGGCTGTGGTCATGAAAGACTCCAGAATTCAACGCTAACCCAAGAGTTGGCAATGCTCGTTCGCTAACTCTTGGGTCTTAACGCTAATGAATTCCTCCGCCTTTCATGCCCACATTTAAACCTATGATAGTAGCTCGAATTAGCTCTTTTTTCTAAACCCCTTTTAATATTGCAAACTTTTTGTCTGTTACTCCAAATTTCAAAAATATATAATAAAATCACAGTAAACAACGGCGATATCCTATACCGTTATTACTGTATATTTGAAGCAGTGTAATAGTTACATCATATAGGAAAAACACTATTACAATTATTCTCAAATATTAACAAATCAAAAGCAACGTATCTGAAGCGGTAATACAATTACATCAACCGTTAATTGAAAAAACATTGTATTAATTATTCTCAGAACGTTGCAAAAGCTTACAAGGAGTGATAGAAAAATGAGTAGATTTGGTTTCTTCTTATAGCATTTTTGATAAATTTGAAGGAAAGAAAACATCCCAAATAATGGAGCAAACCATAGATGATGCTTTAGACTTCAACTTTGAAGCAACTTTACTTTGGTCCTTCAGAAAACAGAAAATGTACTAAATAAAAATATTAGAAGCAAATATGTGCTTCCAAAGGAAATTATAAACTGTATTTAGTTTCTACTTTGGTCTCTTATATCCGCTAATGAGGTTGTCAAGGGCCAAAACTAGGCTTATCCTTGACAACCTCATTTCGCCATGCTACGTGCTAATTACCGAGGGATGAAGGGAAATAGCACGTTTTTATTGCAAAAAACGATAATATACAGTGTAAAGTTATAATAGCCTGAAAAAGTTTTCTTACAGGTTTAATATCTGGTTATAGGATTTTCAAAGGAAAGGTGATAAATATGATTGACCAGAATAATGAAACTAGATTACACAGACTTATTGATTGATGGATTGATAAATATAATGCCAATATAATTTCAAAATGGGGCAATATTCATATGAACTCAGATCATATGAAGAATTTACATGAATTGTCAGATAGCCAACTACTTGTTATAATTAATGAACATATTGATCACGAAATTGAGTTTTTTAGTTTGGTTCAAGATGAATTACTTAGAAGAGGAATATCGTTTGATAATGACGTTTTAGCAAAATACTACACCACCAAAAAAATGTTGCCATCTTCTACAAACATCAATAGAAGTGGTACTGCTATTGTAGCTTTCGTTTTGGGAATAGTTGGATTGATTGCATGGTTATTACCTATCTTAGGATTTCCAATTACTATAACAGGAATATTATTAGGCATAAGAAGCCTGAAATCCAACAATAGGCAGTTATCGACCGCTGGTATAATTTTGTCAATAATCTTCCTTTTGGCAACAATAATCAACTCAGCTTTCGGTGCAGCAATATGCTTGTTATTTTCAAATAGATAGGTATTTGCTTTTTTCATAATATCATATTAAATTCTGTTTTTCACTA
>CAYXPB010000377.1:0-3762 GCA_964466645.1 uncultured Acetivibrio sp.
ATACACTAACATATGCAAAGAAAACCGATCCAGCTAACGGAACAGTAGAAGTAAACTCCGACGGAACATGGACGTATACACCAAATAAAGACTACACTGGAACTGATGAATTTACAGTAGAAGTAAGTGACGGAAACGGTGGAACAGCAATAAGCAAAATAACAATAGATGTAACACCAGTAAATAATCCGCCAAAAGTACCTAATTACAGTGAAAGAACAAAGAAAAACACTTCGGTATCAGGTAAAGTTATAGGTTCTGATGTAGATGGAGATGACTTGACTTACAAAAAGCTAACAAGTCCTAAAAATGGTACTGTTGTTGATGACGTTTATGGATCATGGACATATACGCCAACAATTAATTATACCGGGATGGATTTATTTACTGTAGAAGTGAATGATGGGAATGGTGGAACGGCAATAAGTACAGTAACAATAGAAGTGATACCCGAAAAGGAAAATACACCATCAACACCATCAACACCATCAACACCAAAAGAAAATGATGACGATAAGGTAATAACTGAACCAAAGGAAGATATTCCGGCAGCAGTAAAAGTAATAGCTGATTTTGCTGTTTTGATAGACGCTTCAACCATGAGAGCAGGAGAGAATAGCAATGTAGAATATACTATTACATATTTCAATAAGTTGGAATCTGAAATAAGCAATACTTTTGTCAAGGTAAATGTTCCTGATTTAATGACCTTTGTTGATGCTGATAATAATGGCAAATTAAATGGCAAAGAAATTATTTGGGATATTGGTACATTAAAAGGGAATGCAGAAGGTGAATTGAGATTTAGACTTAAAGCCAATAAACTTGATAAGCAGGAATCAATAGTGTCGCTAAATTCGAAAATATATACAATATATGAAAACACTGAAATTATCAATCCAAACGATGATGAGTCGAAAATTGACACATACTTGTTTGCAAACGGAACAGAGTTTATTCATAAAAGGTATATATTGGGTTACCCTGATGGAACAGTTAAGCCGAAAGGCCCTGTGACAAGAGCGGAAGTTGCAGTAATATTTGCAAGAATACTTAATTTAAAGTCAGAAGGTCATGTAAAGGGAGTAAAGGTGTTTAATGATGTAGCTGTTGATTTCTGGGGAGCGGAACATATTGAAGCAGTGGCTGAAGTTGGTTTGTTCAAAGGATATAATGACAATACATTTAAACCGAATCAACCGATAACAAGAGCTGAACTTGCAACAGTAATAGCTAAGTATTTAAGTATAACAACGTATCCTGAATATAAAGTTTTGGTAAAGTACTTTAATGATATTTCGGGACACTGGGCAGAAGCTAATATTGCTGAAATATATAGGTATGACATTATAAAGGGTTATGAAGATAATACTTTTAGGCCTAACAACACAATAACAAGAGAAGAAACAATAACCATGGTAAATCAAATGCTACACAGAGGTCCGTTAATGGAAGTAAAACCATCATTCCCAGACAATGTAGAGAGTAATTGGTCTTTTGGGCATGTTGAAGAAGCTACAAATACTCATAAGTCATACTATAATGAGGATGGAAGTGAGACGCTTATAGAAATTATTCCAGAAGGAATTTGGTAAAATAGTAATGCTTAACAGGAAAGCTCTAGAACAGTGTTCTAGAGCTTTCCTCAATTTATAGAACATTTAAAGTAAACGGTAAACCATGAGTACTGGTATAAACTTCAAACGCTAAAATAGGCTGCCTCCATAACGCCGTTTCAAAAAACAAAAAACTATAAAATATCTACGTGCATAGCCTTTAGAATCAAATTTTTGAAATGTCAATTGCAAACAGAAAAATTGTCTCGATAAACTTTGAACTATAATAATATATAGACAGGTTCTTGAAGATGCACAAAAAGTATAACAAAACAGATTAAAGCGGCTTGATATGATTTATGTAAACTGCTATTTGTGACTAGAATAGCGAACTGTATAACTAAGTTAAATCAATAATTTCAATCAAATGAGCAAGGTTATAGATTGCATTAATGCAGCTCGCTATTTAATATTTATTTCATAAAGAAATGACTTTCTTTAAAGGAGTTGATGGATATAAAAGTAATAATATAAAAGTTACTTAGCAGATAATTAAAGTTAAACTCAAAATAATACGTTTTAAAATAGCTTCTCTATAATTGAAATACTTAAAGCTTAATGAAAATATGTAAGATTTGAAACAATTAGCAATTGCAAAATAAGAGCTATCGCCAAAAAAACACAAGTTCCGACGCTACTTTTCTTCATTATTTACATCCCCTTTTATTTTATCTCTTTATCGGACATTATTAGATATCTAAAATACTACCAGATATTCACAACGTAGTCAATAGCTAGTCCAGAAAATGACAGAATATTGCCGCTAAAACGGCATTTTTTTGTTTACAACATTGTAATCTAGCTCTGAATTGTCAGGAGTTATTAGCTTTACAATATACTCCTCAAAGTCTTTTATGCTATTTTTATTTATTGATACAATTTGAGCGCCTGTTCTTGAAGGTGTCCCTATAAGAAGCAGTTGTTTTTTATATAATTTAATGTCGGAAACATCAAAGTTATAAACCATCAAGCCATATTGTTCGGGTTTTATAGGCTGGAATTTCTCACGGAATCCGAGCGATCCAAAAAAGTCTTTTTGATAGTCGTTGTTTTTAGGTATGATTAGAATTCTATGTAGATTATATTCTATTTGTGCTGGAATATAGCTCCAATTTCTTTTGTAGTTTGCTTTCCAAAAAGGGTCATATAGAGGACGCTTATACAGGGGATTTCTATAGTTATAATTATAAGGTATTTTCTTTCCTTGTGCGACCATAGATTGCAGATTGCCTATTTCGTTTTGATCGATAGCACTATCGCAACTTTGTTGGTATATTATCTCATCTTTTAGAGGTATAAAGTAAGACAATTCCCGCTTAAGTGAGCTTTTTTCCTTTTTTAACTGCTCTAAGGACTTACTTTCCTCAAAAGGGTTAAATGCACTTACAGTGTGCTCTTTAATTTTCTGCATCAAATATTCATATCGTATTATATTTTCTCTTAAAAAGTCTACTTCATAACCTTTGCGAGTAGAAAGTTGAAAGATAAAGTCTTTAGTATCTATTCCTTCAGCTAGTAAATCGTTTTGAACTATAGAAATTATTTGAGCACCACTCTGCTTTGGTTGTCCAATCAATGCTACCTGGTTTTCTAACAGCTTAACATTTTCAACATTAAATCCGTAAATCAGAAAGTTTATATTTCTATGTGCATTAACGCTAACACTTGGGCTGTAGCCCAAACTGCCAAAGATATCATAATTCATGCTTGCGCCTAATGAAAATGCAAACATCTTGTGGCGAGCCTCCATATTTTTAAAAGGCAAATCCAGCCAGCCGCGATAATACGTTACTTTCCAGTCAGGGTCATATACAGGTCTGAGATATAGTGGTTCATCGGATAGAATCCTGAATTTTATTTCAACTCCTTCTGTGAGCACTTTATTCAGTTTAGATGTGGGCAAGGGTGATGGAGGGAGATAGTGTGAATTTTTATGAACAGTCCTATCATCATCTTCATAGATGATTTCTTTTTCTTGGCACATCAAAGAATCAAGCAAATTTTTGATTCGCTGATTATCCTCTAATAATCCATTCTTATCCAAACTGTTGTTAAAGGTTGGTGCGTTTTTGGTATGTATTCCAAATACAATTATAATTGTAGCCAAGAATATCAATAACAATGCCATAAAGAATAGAAATTTCTT
>CAYXPB010000378.1:0-3760 GCA_964466645.1 uncultured Acetivibrio sp.
AAGCAGTAAAAGATAGCAACATTATTAATGCAAAAACACTTGATATTACCCTTTTTTTCATCAAACTAACCTCCATAAAAATTTATATAAATATATTCTACCACAATACTGCTACTTTTTGAAAGTCTCTAAAGGACAAATTTTCGACAAAATTTATATTTATAGGCAAATAACCTCAAAAGTTCTTCTTTAAAAATAGCTTTATATAAAATAACCAAAGGCAAGGTTAATCAAGAAATCCTTCTCTTTGGTTATTTTAAAGAAATTTTTTTAAGCCCGATCAATTATCTTGTCCAAGCACAAATCTGCTCTTCCTCTCGATATCAAAATCAGTAAACGTAGGAACATGCTCTGCTACATAATCCAAATGTTTTGTTTTAAACTTGTATTTTGTTAATACCAAAACCTCACAAAGCTCTGGCTTATCTTTTTTTATACTCAAATTCACAGTAAAATCATTATACCTGCCATCATTGGATTTAAAATGTGCCATAGCCGTCTTTTCTTCCACCAAATCCATTGAAGTATATTCTTCAAGGCTCAAGTTTAAGCTACCCTCAAAAGAAGTACTGAAAGAATCCACAAACTTTTCTAGGTCGATTTTGGGCTCAAGGTCTTTCGCCGAATCATCCTCTGAAGAGGTCATAATTGCCAGCTTCCCACAGTTATTTATGGCCGAATCCAACCTTGCCTTTTCTGCAATGAGTTGAAAACATTCAACCAGTGGGCCTAGTAGCAATGTCGAAGCGACTACGAATAAAATTGCATATGCAATAGCCTTCATATAATCACCATTATTCCAAGTCTTTGTAGTATCTTATACCGGTTACCGGAAGCCGAAATGAAACTTCATAGTCAATCTGTCTCTCAGAACCTGCCAGTTCAAATCTGAAGGGGTATGCTGCACGTATTTCGACATAAAAAGTCTCACCCCGTTGTATATATGGCTTTAGTGAGCTGTCCAAGTCCTTATAGTAAGCATAGGAATATTCGCCTTCATGATCCGAACTTATTTCTATCTTATCAGGACTTTTGTTGAAAACAGGCTTGGTTTTTAAATTCTCCAATATAAATTCCTTTTCATCCTGAGGCAGATAATTATAGTTTGCAGCTATGGATGCTAAATTGTAAGTCTCATAAGCCAAAGTCATATACCATGGAAAGAATAGGACAAAGTTTGTAAATACAACAAAAACGGTGACTACAAGCATAGCTATCAATATAACTTTAGCAAATCCCGCCATTTAGCCTTCTCTCCTTCTTCGTGCTTCTCTATGGTGTTTCAAAAAAATCATTTACATCTGACTATTGGACTTTTTGCCATACTAATCCCCGCAATATTTCTTACAATAAATTCTGTTCTCTGCACAATATCTTATGATAGCCAATTCTGTATTACATCCTCCCATAGCCAGGTCCATACATCCTCAACCCTAGCGGTCAACCACCCTCCTGACATAAACTGTACAATAATACCTATGACCACAACAATAGCAACTGTACCTGCGATTTGTTTTATGCCAAATTCACCTCGATTGCCTTTCAGTCCTGTAATGAGCGAATGGATCCTTCTAGTCTTTTTCATAGTATGACCTCCTTGATTATTAATTTCTGCAAAGCGATGGTGTGACTAATTTGAACTAGACAACATTTTTCTCAAAAAACATTTAGCATTTTTAATTCATGCACATCCGTTTATTGAATAGTAATTTATAATTAAAATACCAATTAAGCCCTATATTATAATTATGCTATCAACCTAACCGAATAATTTTATTGCGCCTATAAACTGGAAGTAATAATAAACCACAATATATATCAATAAAACTGCTATCAATACAAACTGAGTTCTCTCGTTGCTTGCTTTTCTGTGATTCAACTCTTCTTCTAATTCCACAACTCTAAGATCATACAACTCATTCTTAAGATATGCCATTTGTGAAGTATTGTCATATCCCTTAAGTCTGGTCTCAATAATATCGCAAAATTTGATTATATATCTAAGAGGTACCCTCTTCTTAAGTTGTTTTAAAGCATATTCTTCTCCATACTCTATATTGTCAAGAAGTACTCCTAATTCGTCAGCCATATCCTGATTGGCATTGGGCAAAAAATCTTTTATTACATCAGCAAGATAGATATTTATTGATCTTGAATATTGATAATACACCATACTGTAAAATGCAGGGAAATCCTTTAAAATATTTTTGTTTTTAAGCTCAACTTTCTTTTCTAATTCATCAATAGGGTATAGCCATCCTAATACAACGAAAATCAAGCACACGTAGCCGAGTATCGACATTATTTTCATTATAACTAACGAGCATAAAAGTCCCGCTAAAGAGTATAAAATCTGGTTAAGCCTTATTTCTTCAGGAGTAATTTTCAAATCAAGTCTGCTTATTATAAAACCCAACTGCTCACGCTTAACCTCGCTAAGAAAAAGTTTGTTGGACATCTTCCTCAAAATAATATCTCTAAAGTACAAATACTTTTCCATTTTCTGCTGTCTCTTTGAAATGTTTAAAAACTCCCTTGAGCGCCTTTTTCTCTTCCCTGACATAGGCTTAAAAGCCGGATAAATCAACATACTAACCAGATATATTATTGCACAAAGACTTAAAAGCTTCGCAAATATAACCACTAATTATCCCCTCCAAACTTGCCTATATCACCCTGAAGAGCCTGACATCTTGCAAATCCGAGACATATTGTTACGATAGCCAAAGTATTTATAAACCTTCCGATGTCGTTATTCATAAGGAATTCTCTAAGATCTTTAACTGTCATGCTGTACATAATAAAAATAGCTATAAGACAAGTCTTTATTAAAAAATCCAAATTCATTTTTTTGAATATCCTGTTTTTCCTTGCATTAATTTCTCTTAACGCAGCATTTTCATCTACAATATCTAAAAATACATCCGCCATGCCTTTTCTCTCGTTATATTCAAATATAGCAGCTTTTTTAGCAAAACCGTCAAACTTCGGTCCTAATTGCTTGTTGAGAACTTCCATAGCTCTTCGAAATGAATAACCATGGTTTTCATAGTTTTCTACAAATTGCACAAAATAAGATCGGATACTTTTATGGAGATACTCTTCCGATTCCAATACCTTTTTTACTGCAACCAAAACACCTTCTCTTGCTAAAGGACACAATATATCTTCTGCATCCATTATGTATTCTATCTTTGCCGACTTTGTCTGCCTTGACTGCATTGTAAAAAGGGTAACAAACCCAACAAGAATTGATATTGAAACAAAGGCCGATAATGTAATATTTTTTAAGAACACAACTACTAGTAGCACTATTATAGCGAAAAGGATACAAATAAATGAGTTAAAACCTTCAAGTGTAAGTGGTAAATTAAAATCAAAAATGAGACTTTCAACTATATTATTGTACCTGGTTATAAGGCTCTCCTTTTGCTTGACTATTTTGCTTTTTCTAACTCTCTTAACATAGGCGCGTGTGTTACGGCTGGCAAGCCCCTCAATCACTCCTATGAAAGCATTTCTAATGTAGCTTGCCATCTGTAGCTCCAAAATGATATTCAATGCTACTAGAGCAACACAACCCAAACCAATACTAAATAGTAAATTCAAATCCATCGGTATTGTAAACCTCCTCTTCATTAGGGTCTACTGGACGCGTAAGAAATTCAAACTTGCTACGCTTAATACCAGACTTAAGCATCTTTTGCTGCAGTGCTTCAGAAATACATCCTACTCTTTTATGCCTGCCTATAATGCTTTT
>CAYXPB010000379.1:0-3742 GCA_964466645.1 uncultured Acetivibrio sp.
TGCTATTGTCAGGGTTTGTCTTCTTTACAAGTCTGTGAAGATCATCATATTCATAACGTGTTTATTACAGCGTTTACTTTTATTTTTGTGAAATAGTATAAGCCGGGATTGTTCCCGGCTTGATGTGTATTTATTGTATTGTAAATCACGAAGATAAATTATAAAATTTTAAGCTTCTTTTCCACTAAAATATGAAAAATATTTCTCGCTTATAATCATAAGCATAGTCTAGTAATTCAATAAAATCACTTAAATATCTTTTCACTTCAGTATCAAGTTCTCCCTTTAATAGTTTAGTTACTACTTTTTTTATTTCGGGAACATAATTAAAGCTAACTTTCTCTTCTTCATAGTCATCTATATGACTATTACTAATTTTGTTAATACTACTGAATAATTCTGTTTTATAAAGTTTCACAAAAAGGGCATCGTCTATTATAGGCAAATATTCAACATAAATTGATTTTTCTATAAACCACCTAGAAAGTTCTATTTCAGATTGATTATTCTTCGCTACTAATATTCCTCTCCTAAACATTTCCGAAATTTGCATTATTTCCCCTCCCAGCACAATATATATAATTTATTTTATTCAATTAAAAAATGAGTAAACTGTTGCCATAGGTCTTTACTAAAATTAATCAAATTAATATTTTTAATTCCTCCTTTTGATTTAAATGCAGGAGAAACTTCATTCCCCAGTAGATTTAAATATGTTCCTTTTGTACTTCCTATAGATTTAGGTTGAAATATTCTGAAGTAACCTCCTGCTTGATCAACAACTACTTGACGGCCAGTTAGTGGGTTTTCATATATTATTTTTCCTGTGTCTGTAGTCCATGAAGTATAATTTGACCCGACATGTCTACTAATAGCTTTATTTAATGATGCTTTTATCCAACCTGTTGACCACTCTGCTGATCTATTTGCACCACTTGTATTGATCGCTCCCTTATTATTAAAACTGCTACTCTTATTAAACAGTTCACTTTTTAATGACACTATTGAAAAAATACATATTGTCGCTCTCCATGCAGCAAGTTTATAATTCTTTTCTTCTAAAGCAACCGAAACTCCCTCAATCCCTGCCCCAACGCATATTATTCCAAGCAGTGGTCTTAATGAAGAAAATGTCGATAATGCTCCAAAGGCCGCACCAGATATTGAACCATTTAATGCTCCTTCTACAATACTGCTGCCTGATTCAGCATTCATTCCTCCTAAAAGTGCTCCTGCAAGTGCTCCTTTAGCTGCATTTCTTAGTGCTCAGCAAAGATTTTCAGAGCATCCCGCAATGTATATAGGATATATTCTTTAGTTGAAACAGCACAATCCGCCTTGGAACTTATAAATGCATAAACATCTTTTACTGTCATTTCAGAAATTGTTTTAATCCCTCGTTGCTCTAAAAAAAATAGATACTTTTTGATTATAGCGCATTTAGATTCCAATGTTTTTATACGTAAATTCCGCTGATTTTGCACATCATAAAAGAACTCATAAGCTACCTGCAATGAAGTCAGCCCTTTTTGGTAATTAGCAAAACGTTTTGTTACAACTTTATTATGCTCATAAAATTCAAACAGGATGCTAACACGCCTTAATAGGTTAGCATAGTTAACTCTTGAAATATTTGGTTTTCCTATGCCATAATGCCTCTGAATAAAAGTCTTTCCATCTTGCATGCGAAACAAATTAATGTTGTTTTTTACTAAATAGGCCTTAAACTGGTTATAAGTGCATCGGTATTGCTCCTGAGTTTGCTCAGAATATTTGTTTTCAACAAGGTACTGAAGTACAGATAATGATAAATCAGAAAGTTTGCTTGTATTAATTCTCATCTTGATTCCTCCATTTTATTAGTTTATCAAGATGAATTTAACACATTTTTATGTAGAGTTTAAGAAAGTCAAATTCATGTTTGTGCTTAAAAGGGGTTTTTGTATATTTTAGCGATAGTACTTTTCAATCTATTGAAACAGCAATATGCTCGATGTAGTTTTTAGAACAGCAAATAAACATTAAACTTTAATAACCATTTATACTGGATAATAATAGTTTTCTGTGCTTCTATGCTTTAAACTCCTTATTTTTTTAGAGTGAATTGCATTTTTTGCTGCATCACCAACTGAGAACTCTTTTATAATTCTTGACATATCTACAGACTCATATTGCGGCATGTAAAAAACCCCATTATAAGTTAAACTTTTTATGTTCTTCCATACATTATTTACAAAACCGCCAAATTCTTTATCTGCAGAATCATATCCAACAGCTATTCTCCCTGATAACAAATTATTATAACTGTCTATCCTACATCTTTCAAATTGTATTACAACACCTGGATGCAGGTCCTTGAATTTTTCCATCATTTCTAGTAATAGTAGGAATGACTGGTGTTATATCTTTATTCCAGATATAACAGTATCCAGTTTGGCAGTCGTCAATGCTATTTACAATATTGGGCTTTTCAGGCCACACATTATCATCCAAAAAAGCTACATTTCCAAAATTGTTTTTTAAAAGTATAGAGAAATTTCTTTCATCTTCTTGAATCATAAATATTTGTAATTGCTTTCTATACGATTTCATCATTTCATTCCCCCTCAAGGTTTAGGTATGGAAATAATCGGTTCATTCGTTTGATCGAAAACTCTATTGAAATTTATTTCTTCTCTTAGAGTCATTGTTCCATTAGACCTTGTATCTGTAGTATTAATTCTTAGCCTACTTTGATCAGGAGATCAAAAGTCAAATCAGGGTATGAAGAACCTTTCCTCCCCCCACCAGATCCAGGTAAAAATTCTTCAGGAATTTCTGCACCAATTACGCGATCTCTACCTCCAGCAACATGTTTATAATCAGGGTTTGCATCCATAAACTCATCACGAATTTCATATTATTCAAAAGCTACTTGTATCGAAGCTAATACTATATTGTTCTTTTCAGAATAGTTTTTGTACAAAATCCCTGTAATATAAAGACTTCTTTCATTGAAATTATCCAAACAAAAAGAAAGACGATCATCATATAGACAACCGCGTTGGTAATATCTATTCTTGATATTTCTCAGGAAGAAACTCCTTTTGCACATACAATTTAATTATTTCTTTTAAATCATCCTGAAAACTTCTCAGTTCTTCTTTCGTTTCACATCCTACTAAATCATATAAAGTACTTTCATCACAATTTTTTAATACAAAATCGATACAACCTTCATATAGCATTAATTCACCTTCTGATAACCTTAAGTTAAATAAAGTGACATCTGCAACTTCTTCATGTGATAAATAATCCATATGTCCTCCTTTCTACTATTAAAATCAATAAAATCAATTTAAAATCATTTAAAATCATTAAAATCCAAGGTTCTTATTGTTAAATATTGTAGAAAACTCTTCATACTGGGCTTCTGTAAGTCTAGAATACCTGCCACTACGAACTCTCATGTCAGTATTCTTTTGAGGATTTTTAAAAGTTGTAACATGTTCCCCATTAGGTTCAAAAACATTTAGCCTACCATTATCTCCCTTAACAACCCATCTTCCATCATCTTGAACATATATTTCAGAACGTTTTGCATTCTGTGCATCACTACGTCCAGCAGATACAGGTCTACCATCCTTTGTTCTTCTTTTTTCTGCATGATCGCTTCTGCCTGGTTTTCCCCCATTGCCACCGCAATCAGCATTATGTACAAATACATTATACTCCGTTACAAAGTATGTATGCCAGTCCTCAA
>CAYXPB010000380.1:0-3720 GCA_964466645.1 uncultured Acetivibrio sp.
AATCGCTTCTTGCTTCCAGTAACGCCGTTTTAGGTGTTCTTATATCAGCTATCGGATCATATTCGTATACATTTTGTACCGGTACATAGTTTGAAGTGTTATTTTCATTACCTCCTACCTGATATATTTTATCATTTACAGATACTACTCCCAATCCATTCAATCCCTGGAGCATATCACTTTTTGTTTTCCACGAATCGGTCTCCGGGTCATATTCCTCCACATTACGTCCAGTATTACCGCCTATAGCATATATTTTACCGTTTGATACAGCTGCCTTTACCCCTGCTCTCGCTGTTGGCATGTCAGCTTTTCTGGTCCAGGAATTTGTATCAGGATTGTATTCTTCCACTATATTACTGACACTTCCTGAGTTGCCACCAATGACATATATCTTGCCGTTTACTGCTACTACAGCAGGATAACTTCTGCCGGTAGGCATGTTCTTCTTTGTCTCCCATTTGTTCGTTACAGGGTCATATACTTCCAAAGTATTCAGATAGCTACGATTATAACCACCTACTACATATATTTTACCTTCCAGTTCGACAATTCCATGACCATACCTTCCATTTGGCATTCCTGCTTTTTTGGCCCATGTTTTCCTTACAGGGTCATACTCTTCTACTGTATTCAAAATACCTTTTATACCCATTCCACCAATTATATATATCTTTCCGTTAGCTGCTGCTGCTGCGTGATATCTCCTTGCTAAAACCATTTCGTCATCTGTATTTGTCCACATAGCCTGTGCCAGATCATACTCAATTAACGAGTTTAAATATGTACTTCCGCCGCTTGTTCCACCTATTATATATATCTTGCTTCCAATAGAGGTAATACCAAAGCTTCCTAATTTATCAAACAGTGAAGTTTTTGGAGTTCTTGTATCAGTTGCAGGGTCGTATTCATTCACTACATCTGTATAAACATTGCTTCCTATCGTGCCTCCAACCTCATATATCCTGCCTCCTGCCTCAACAACACCTATTCCGTATGCAGCAGAGGGCAAATCATTTTTCATCATCCATACCTTTGTTTCTAAATCATATTCTTCCACTGTTTTTAAATAACTGCCATTATATCCACCGATGGCATATATTTTGTTGTTTAACGTTACTGTTGCAACTTCACGCCTTGTTGTTTGCATATCGGTTGTAAATGTCCATGCTTGCGTATCAGGGTCAAATACTTCTACCGTTTTTAAATAGCTGCCGCTGTATCCTCCTATAGCATAGATTTTGTTGTCAGCTACCACTGCGCCAAAATATTGCCGTGACGTCTGCATACTTGTCCCAGTTGACCACGTATCACTTACAGGGTCATATATTTCTACAGTTTTTAAATAACCGGAGGTTCCTCTTCCTCCTATAGCATAGATTTTTTGGTTTAAAACCGCCAACTTAAGACCTTCTCTTGCAGTCGGCATATCTTCTCCGGTAGTCCATGTGTTTGTATCCGGATCATATATTTCCACTTTCTTCAGGTATGTTCCACTATAGCCGCCTATGACATATATTTTTCCGTCAAAAGCTGCAGTACCCATGCTTCTTCTTGGAGTAGGCATGTTTTCCAGGTTTTTATATCCTTCAATGTCATTCTCTGCCCACGTGAGACCATTACCCATTGATAGTACGATGACTAATGCCATTATTAAAGAAACAAAGGATTTTACAATTTTTTTTACTTTTTTCATTTTAGATGCCCCCTAAACCATAAAATTAGTTTTTATATTTTTTTATAAGTGAGTGTAGATGAATAAAAAACAAAATAAAAGTACCAGACTTATATAGCAGCTGGTACATAATGGTGATTTATACTGAATTATTACTATATTGCCTACTTACATAAATTAACCCCACCGATTGTTAGCTAACAAGCCTTTTTCTATACAAAGCTTTACATCTTGAATGATTTTATCACAAAATCTGTCAGAACAAAAGTGTTTTTTTATAATTTTCTTATATCTAAGATTCAGCATTTCTAAAATAAAAACTCCGGGACATCGAGTCCCTGCGTTTTTGCCCCTTTCATTTCACTCCAAGGAGCCTAATAATCATGACCACCCGTTATAACGAGTGGTCATGATTATTTTCATTATTAGGCCTTTAACTAACACTTCAATATATCATGGAGTTGTTTCACATGAGTTACAAACCTTTTCTGTAGAGTTTTCTGGTGCTACATATATTGTTATTGTACTTACTGCTGTTCCACCTTTTCCATCGTTTAGTTCTACTGTAAATGTATCTATTCCAGTAAAGTCAATACCCGGTGTATAAGTCCATGCTCCGTATATATCACACACAACAGTACCATTTTTAGGATCTGTCAGCTTTTTGTAAGTAATAGTGTCTCCATCTACATCTAAGCCCCTCACTTTACAACTTACTGCTGTATTTTTCTTTGTGATTTTACAGCTATCAGGTGCTATTGGTGCATAATTCATTGAAGTTACATCTATTGTTATTGTGCTTATTGCTGTTCCACCGTTTCCATCACTTACTTCTATAGTGAATTTGTCCGTTCCGGTGTAGTCTTTGTTTGGTGTATATGTCCATGTTCCATCGGCTTTTACTTCCACTACTCCGTTTGTGGGGCATATTTTCTTTTTGTATGTTAGTTTATCTCCGTCTGCATCAGTTCCTACTACTTTACCTGATACTGCTGTGTTTTCAGGTGTTGTTTCTTTGTAGTCTGGCACTGTTGGTGCATCGTTTGTTGGAGCTACATATATTGATATTGTACTTATTGCTTTACCACCGTTTCCATCGTCTAGTTCTATTGTAAATGTATCTATTCCAGTAAAGTCAATATCCGGTGTATAAGTCCAATCTCCGTATACATCACACACGGCAGTTCCATTTTTAGGATCTGTCAACTTTTTGTAAGTAATAGTGTCTCCATCTACATCTAAACCCTTCACTTTTCCACTTACTGCAGTATTTCTCTTTGTTATTCTGCAATAATCAGGTACTATTGGCGGATAATTCACCGAAGTTACAATTATTGTTATTGTGCTTATTGCTGTTCCACATATTCCATCACTTACTTCTACTGTAAATTTATCTGTTCCGATGTAGTCTTTGTTTGGTGTATATGTCCATGTTCCATCTGCTTTTACTTCCACTACTCCGTTTGTAGGGCATGTTTTCTTTTTGTATGTTAGTGTATCTCCATCTGGGTCAGTTCCTACTACTTTACCTGATACTGCTGTGTTTTTAGGTGTTGTTTCCTTGTAGTCAGGTACTTTCGGTGGCTTATTTATACAAATTACTTCTATTGTTATCGTACTTATTGCCGTCCCACCGTTTCCATCACTTACTTCTACTGTGAATTTGTCTATTCCTAGGTAGTCTTTGTTTGGTGTATACGTCCATGTTCCATCTGCTTTTACTTCTACTACTCCGTTTTTAGGATCTGATTTCTTTTTGTATGTTAGTGTATCTCCATCTGGGTCAGTTCCTACTACTTTACCTGATACTGCTGTGTTTTTAGGTGTTGTTTCCTTGTAGTCAGGTACTTTCGGTGGCTTATTTATACAAATTACTTCTATTGTTATTGTGCTTATTGCTGTTCCACCGTTTCCATCACTTACTTCTACAGTAAACTTGTCTGTTCCGGTGTAGTCTTTGTTTGGTGTATATGTCCATGTTCCGTCTGCCTTTACTTCAACTACTCCGTTTTTAGCATCTGTTTTCTTTGCGTATGTAAGTGTAT
>CAYXPB010000381.1:0-3714 GCA_964466645.1 uncultured Acetivibrio sp.
TTTTATTTGCTCTATCGTAACAATATACTTTTATCAAGGTTCAGTATGTTTTTTTCCTATTTTCTTATGAATTAATCCTAAATTTTTATTTTCAGGTCAATTACCAGTTACTTTTCGAGACTATACCAAAATATCACACTATGACTTATTTTTATTTTCTTTCACAGGTTTTCGGTATTTACCAGTTGCTCTTCTTCTCCATTTACTGCCGATTCAGACATTCAACTCATCACTGCTAATACACTATCAAAAATTCTCCAAATATTCAATCATTGAATGAACTTCTTTAAAACAAGACCATTTTATACTGAAATAGCACATATTAATAATAAATTCGCTGATAAAAGGAAAGACTAAAAAGTATATGTTATACTAAAAGAAAGGATACAAAAAATGCCTGAACATAAATACACAAATAAATTGATTAACGAAAAATCCCCCTATCTCCTACAACATGCCCATAATCCTGTTGACTGGTATCCTTGGGGAGCAGAAGCATTTGCGAGGGCAGCGAGCGAGGGTAAACCAGTATTTCTCAGTATTGGTTATTCCTGTTGTCATTGGTGTCATGTTATGGAAAGAGAATCCTTTGAAAATGAAAAAGTTGCAGATGTCCTCAACAAAAATTTTATATCAATTAAAGTAGACAGGGAAGAACGCCCGGATGTAGATCATATATATATGAATGTATGTCAAGCACTCACTGGACATGGAGGTTGGCCGTTAACAATTTTTATGACTCCCGATAAAAAACCGTTTTTTGCGGGAACTTACTTTCCAAAAGACAGCAGAATGGGAATGCACGGTCTGATTAGCATTTTAGACAGCGTACACAATGCCTGGATAAACGAACGTGATACTTTATTAAGATCAAGTGAACAGATAATCAATGCTATAAACGAAAGAAATGACATCTTAGAACCGGACTCTGAAGAAGAGTTATCCGAAGATATTTTTTATGAAGCGTTTGCCGAATTCAAATATGATTTTGATAATATTTTCGGTGGCTTTGGAAGTGCACCCAAATTTCCAACTCCTCACAACTTGTTTTTTCTCCTTAGATATTGGTACAACACAAAAGAGGAATACGCTTTAACTATGGTTGAGAAAACTCTTGAAAGCATTCATAAAGGTGGAATTTACGATCATATCGGCTTTGGCTTCAGCCGTTATTCGACGGACACAAAATGGTTGGTACCTCATTTTGAAAAAATGCTTTATGACAATGCCCTTTTAGCCATTGCTTACCTTGAAGTTTATCAAGCAACAAAAAAGAGGGAATACGCAGATATTGCCGATGAAATTTTTACCTATGTTTTAAGAGACATGACTTCTGTGGAAGGTGGCTTCTATTCAGCTGAAGACGCTGATTCCGAGGGTGAAGAAGGAAAATTCTATGTATGGTCTATTGATGAGTTTAAAAAGGTGTTGGGTAATCACGATGGTGAAAGATACTGCGAATACTACGATATAACTACCCATGGAAATTTTGAGGGCCATAATATCCCAAACTTAATCAAGTCAAATATTCCTAATGAAGAAAAGCCCTTTATAGAAGAGTGCAGGAAAAAGCTTTTTGAATATAGAGATAAAAGAGTACATCCCCATAAGGACGATAAGATTCTCACCTCATGGAACGGACTTATGATTGCAGCTATGGCGATGGGCGGAAGAGTTTTAGGTAATGAAAAGTATACAAAAGCTTCCGAAAAAGCTGCAGAATTTATTTTTACAAAGCTTGTTGCAAACAACGGAAGGCTGCTAGCTCGATATAGGGACGGAAACTCAGCATTTCTTGCCTATGTTGATGATTATGCCTTTTTGATTTGGGGACTTATCGAACTTTACGAAACAACATATAAGCCTATATACTTAAAACGATCCCTTAAACTCAATGATGACCTTATTAAGTACTTTTGGGATGAAGCAAACGGTGGTCTCTTTCATTACGGAAGCGACAGCGAACAGCTTATAACAAGGCCAAAGGAAATCTATGACGGAGCAACCCCTTCCGGAAACTCTGTAGCTACAATGAATTTTTTAAGACTTGCACGTCTTACTGGGCAGTCTGAATTGGAAGATAAAGCTTACAGTCAGTTTAACGCTTTTGGAAGAAGTATTGAGCGCTTTGCAAGAGGACATTCCTTCTTCCTTTCTGCGTTGCTGTTTGCAAAATCCAAATCAAAGGAAGTTGTAATAGTGGGAAATGAAAAGCTGGAATACAATAGCATGGTAAATATTATTAGAGAAGAATTTCGACCCTTTACATTATCCATGTTCTATTCAAAAGATCATATTGATTTGAAAGATCTTGCTCCTTTTATTGAAAACTACAAGACGGTTGAAGGCAAAACCACGGCATATGTTTGTGAAAACTTTGCATGCAAAGCTCCTATTACGGATAATTCATTATTCAGGAATGCTATTTCCACATAAGAATGGTACAAACTTCAAAAGCGCAGCGGAACCTGTGATTCCGCTGCCTTCCCTATATTTTGACAATTATATATTCTCCTTCTCTATAAGCCATTTCAAATAACAATCTATAAAATATTTAAGTCACAAAGTGCATCATGAAAGCTTAAAAGCTTTCAAATAGAGGAACATTATTTTGCAATGAAAAAAATGCATCTCAGTCATACCAAAAATAATAATGATTTACGAATTCTATAATATGGTCAATATTTTTTTGTAATATTACGTGTTCTGTTGTCAATATTAGAAAAACACTGTAATATAAGACAAAAGAGCACAATTACAGAATTTTTTATAATTTATTATTCATTTGGAGGTCGGTATAATGTTAAAAAGGTACTTTTTCAAAGGACAAGCATTACTATTCTCATTAGCTTTTCTTGCTGTCACACTTTTGGGTAATTCTAATGCTTTTGCATCCACTGCCAACACAGGCATGCGTGACATTTCGGCACTTGAGCTTACAAAGGAAATGAGACTTGGTTGGAATTTAGGTAACACAATGGATGCTTTTGGCACTGCTGGGTTAGACTCAGAAACTTGTTGGGGAAATCCACAAACAACTAAGGCAATGATTGATAAGGTAAAGGAAACAGGTTTTAATACAGTAAGAATCCCTATAACTTGGTCAGGTCATATTGGCTCTGCTCCAGACTATGCTATCGACGAAGCATGGTTAAACAGAGTAGAAGAAATAGTTAATTATGTTCTCGACAATGACATGTATGCTATTATTAATCTTCACCATGAAGAATCGCATTGGCTTGTACCTACATATGCAAATCAAGATAAGGTTGCTGCACAGGTCAAAAAGCTTTGGGAGCAAATAGGGACTCGCTTTAAAGATTACAGTGACTATTTAATTTTTGAAGCGATGAATGAACCAAGATTCATTGGTTCGTCGAGCGAATGGTCGGGTGGAACATCTGAAAACCGCGCTGTTATAAACAACTTGAATTCGGCTGCTGTTAATACTATTAGAGCTACAGGCGGTAATAACAATAAGAGATTTATAATGATACCTACACATGCTGCAACTGGAATGACAGATGCTATAAATGATCTTACAATTCCAAATAACGATAACAGAATCATTGTATCGATACATTCCTACTCACCTTATTTATTTTGTATGGTTGAAACGTCTAATATGACTTGGGGTACAAATAATGATAAAGCTTCACTATCATCTGAATTTGATGCCCTTTACAATAAGTTCATAAGAAATGGAAGAGCTGT
>CAYXPB010000382.1:0-3694 GCA_964466645.1 uncultured Acetivibrio sp.
TTATATGTAAACACAAGAAAAAGTACTGGTCTGGCCAAATATCAAACTTTAAAGACTATAGTTTTCATTAATATCTTTAACTTTCGTCCAATATTCCAATACAGCTTTCTTATACTTCTCATTATCTTTAAGACTATCATAACGAATTTCCTTTTGATCTTTATACTGAGTTATAAGTTCATCAATTTTATTAATCAATTTCTGTCTTGGACCTTCTTGCCATAAAAATCTGCCACCTCCAGGGAAAATACTCGATGAAGTTGTTGATATTTTGATATTCAATTGAATTATGTGTATTCTATACACATTTAAGTTTGAAATAACGTAAATCCATAAAGACTCTTACATAGAAACAAGCCGAATAGGTTTTTACTTATCCGGCTTGTATTTTAAAAAACTTCTTATATTTTAGTTGCTTCAAAACTCTAATTTACAAATGTATCCGCAATTTTTTTAACTTCATCAATTGCTAACTTTGTAACTCTTGATATCTTTTCGATAGAGTCTCCTTCTTTTAACATTTCTTGGATCACTTCTATTTTACCTTCCATTTTACCTTCCATTTTACCTTCTATTTTACCTTCTATTTTACCTTCTATTTTACCTTCCATTTTACCTTCCATTTTACCTTCCATTTTACCTTCCATCCTTGCTTCCATCTTTTCTTTTCTAAAAGCTCTTTCTAACGCATATACCATATTTTTCACCTTTCCTTCCTTTTGAAAAATATCATCGATTTCTTTTTTAACTTCACTTTTCAATCCTCTTGCTATAATGTTCATTATCCAATTCCACATTACATTTGTATCTTCATCAGATAACCCTTGTAACTTCACCGCTACTTCTTGCAGTCTACCAATAATTTCCTTGCTCTTATCCTTGGTCTTATCTATAAAGAATACTGCCGCTATCAAATTTGCCAGCTCTAGAAGCTCTTCATCTCGGTATCTTCTTATATCAAACAATATATGAATGATAGCAATAATATAAATCTAGAGCTCAATATTTTTCAAATTTCTCAATGATACATTGATGCTCCTTATTCTTTTTATCGTAGTTGATTCCAACTAAGAGAATTTCTCCCGTGTAACTTTCAAGGGCTTTTGTGTATTTCTTATCTTTAATCTGCTGGATTGCTGCCTTAACATTTTTGTTCCATTTCAGTTCCACAAGCAGCGCAGGAAATTCCCCAATATATTCTGGTTTTGGGATAAAGACATAATCTGCAAAGCCTCTTCCGGTGGGCAATTCTCGTAGCGGTATGAAATAATACTGCATTGCGTTAAGATAAGCGATTGTCAGCACACTGCTGAGAGAGTTTTCATCATTGTACTGAATTGTCGAAGCATAGGACATATGAATTTCTTCGATTGCTTCCGCAACTGCTTCTTCGTCCATGTCAAGTGTTGCATTCAGAAGTTCTTCTGATTTTCGCTGAAAATCCAAAAGCTCGTTCCACTTTTTCTTTTTTGTAGCAGCAACAAACTCCTGACGAATTTCTTCATTTGGAATAAACGCAGTCTTTTTGACTGCATTGTATGCAAGATACCCAAGATGAATCAACAACGTAAGAACATCATCCTTGTCTGTAAAGGTAACCATATCATTTTGGAAAGCACTTACACCAACTTCAATTGATGCTCCGGACAGCATTTCTATGATAGCTCTTTTCAGTCCATCAAAATCCATATTGATCAACGGCAGGATTGATTCATAAGTTCCAGTCTGAGACCAGTAACTCTGATAATTTCCGCGCATCATAACACTGACAACCGCTTTCGGATTATACACATGCCAGTCGGCAAGCTGATATCCATCGTACCAGCGTTTTACCTCGTCGAAATCTTTGTTGTACTTTACACAGAGCTCTTTGACCTCTGATTCTGTAAAGCCAATATAAGGCGCAAACACGTTGGCATCCAACATAGTAAATTCATCAAAATTATTGAGAGCCGATTGTGTCTTTACCTTCTTTATTGGCAAGATTCCTGTGAGATAAGCAAGATGAATAAACTTTGTAGGCTCATTTCCCTTAAATAATCCACGAAGAAAGCTAATATATTCTTCCTGAACTGCTGTATTGGTAGCTTCATCACGAACCAGTACATCCCACTCATCAATGATAATAATAAATTTTCTGCCCGTGGCATTATTAACATAGGACAACGCATCAGCTAGAGATTCTATCGATTGCTGCAAAGCATCCGGATAAACTGACTTTAGTTCTTCAAAAACACTCTTTTCAATAAAAGACACAACCGACTCTGCATTTTTTGCAAGAGAAAGACACCACTGCACATCAAAATGAATGACATCATACTGATTAAGATGCTTTTTGAAAGTCTCACTTTTACTGATTGCTCTGCCTTCAAACATTCTTTCTGAATCACAACCCATGCTGTAATATGCAGTAATCATATCTGCTGTCGTAGATTTACCAAATCGCCGCGGACGGCTATTGCAAATCAATGCCTGCTTAGTATCCAATACTCTATTTGTATACTCTAAAACTCCCGTCTTATCTATATAAATCTCAGAATTCAGTGCAACTTGAAATGCACTGTTATCAGGATTCAAAAATCTTCCCATGTACCACACACTCCTTTCAAATACTTGACAGCATCGAAATGTGGTAATAGCTATAATTCACCTATTCTGTTCCAATGATACCATAGAAGCCCTAATTTATCAAGCAAACAAAGGATTGGAGTGAGAGTATCCTCTAATCCTCAAACTCCTATATTTCATCTATTTTAACTGACATGACAATTCATTTACTGCATACAAAGGTATGTTTATAAGCCAATCTTCCTTTTTATAATCGCTCATTGATGCACGTATGGAAACACGCGGTGAGAACATTTCATTGTAAGTTTTTAAACTTTTTGCCTTAAGATTAGTCTCAGCTTTCACCTCAATTGGTACAATTGTTTTTCCATTGTCTATTACAAAGTCGATTTCTGAATTACCCCGATCATTAGACCAATAATAGGTGTCAAGCTCTTTTATACCTTTTAGTTGTTGAAAAACATACTGTTCAGTTAATGCTCCTTTAAACTCTTCAAAAAGGACATTACCCTCAAGTAGGGTTTGAGGATTTAGTCTAGACATGCACGACAAAAGACCCACATCTAACATAAACAGCTTAAAGGCCTTTAAGTCCTCATAAGCTTTAAGAGGGATAGCAGGCTTTGTAATTCTCGATACTTTGGTTACAAGACCACAGTCGATAAGCCACAGCATTGCAAGCTCATATTCCCTTGCTCTTGCACCTTCTTTGACAAGACCATATACAAATTTCTTATTTTCCTTGGCTAACTGAACAGAAATGCTGTTCCAAATTAGGCGAATACGTGGCACAACTTCATTTGGAGCATGTTTTGAAAAATCCTGTTCGTATGCATCAAGTATTCTTTTCTGTATTTCACGCACTTTGTTAAAGTCATTGTCTCGTGCGAAGTGAAAAACCACCTCCGGCATTCCTCCTACAAAATAATAGTGCTTTAAAGCGTCAATGTATTTTGTCTTAAAGTTGGTAACCATAGCAAAATCGCCTTTTTTCAGTAGTTCTACAAACTGTTCCTTACCCGTAGCCATAAGAAACTCAGTAAAGTTTAGTGGATAAAGGTCAAGAAACTCCACTTTTCAATCCTCTTGCTATAATGTTCATTATCCAATTCCACATTACATTTGT
>CAYXPB010000383.1:0-3648 GCA_964466645.1 uncultured Acetivibrio sp.
CAATTATTGATATATCATCATTTTTTTTAAGTGCATTGAAAAAACTCTGGGTGCTGTGCATGCCAGGCCTTTTAATACGCTGTTTCCAACCCTCTATTGACATCTTGCTCATTTCTTTTTTAAGTTGTATCTTTTTTTGTTCCACAATTTTATCTAAAATCATAAACACCCTCCAATTAGGCGGTTTTAAAAACAACGTATTTAGTATTGTAACAAAACCACTTATATCATATTTTTTTCACCTAACCAAATTACTTTTTATCCCCATTGCTTTTAATACAAAACGGGAATCATGTAATTTGAAAATTCCCTTAACTCATTTAGTTTATCTAACGCCTTTCCGCTGTCTATTATTTCTTCTGCCATTATTATACCGGATTTGATATCGTGTACTGCCTTTCCTACATATAAAGCTGCAGCAGCATTCAATACCACGATATCTCTCTTCGACCCCTTTTCTCCATTCAATATGGATAAAATTATCTTTGAATTCTCCTTTGAATCTCCACCCACAAGTTCACCTTTATTTACAAGTTCCATACCATAGTCCTCAGGGTTTAAAACATAGGTATTTACGTTTCCATTCTTTAATTCTGAAACTCTTGTAGGAGCAGATAGGGATATTTCATCCATTCCGTCCATTCCATAAACCACCATAGCACTTTCAACTCCAAGGTTGGAAAGCACGTGAGCTAGAGGTTCCGTCAATTTCTCATTAAATACTCCTAATAGCTGCCCTTTTGCCGCTGCAGGATTTGTTAGAGGTCCTAGAATATTGAATATTGTTCTGATACCCAACTCTTTCCTTGGCCCTGCGGCATGCTTCATCGATTTGTGAAAAGTCTGGGCAAACATAAATCCAAGATCTATCTTATGTATACATTCTTTAACTTTTTGGGGTTCTAATGAAATATTAATTCCGAGACTCTCTAATACATCGGCACTTCCGCTTTTACTCGATACGGATCTATTGCCATGTTTAGCAACTGTAACACCTCCTGCAGCTGTTACAAAAGCTGCTGCTGTCGAAATGTTGAAGGTATACGAACAATCTCCGCCTGTACCTACAATATCTATAAAGTAATCTTTATCTAATACTATTCTGTTTGCCTTTTCTCTCATCACTTTAGCACATCCGGTTATCTCTTCGATAGTCTCTCCCTTAATCCTTAGCGCCGTAATAAAGCTACCTATCTGTGCCTGCGTTGCCTCACCTTCCATTATACAGTTCAAAGCCGCTATTACTTCACCCTCAGATAAATTTCTGCCCTCAACTAATTTCTGAATCGCCTCTTTTAACATATTAACCTCTCCTCTCATCTCTTCTCAACATTTTTAAACCCTATTATTTAGCTTTCTTCAACATTCTTCATTCTTATATTAGGCCATTTCAAAAAATAACCTATACAATAATTTAGTCACAAAACCCATCAAATCAGATTTTTTGAAATGGCAATTGACCAGTTATTTTTTTGGAATCACCTTAAGAAAATTACTTAATATTTTCTTTCCTTCCGGTGTAAGGATTGATTCAGGATGGAATTGTATGCCGAAAACCGGATAGGTTTCATGCATTAATCCCATTATTTCTCCATTTTCGGCTCTAGCTGTAACTTTTAGACTTGACGGCAACGACTCATTCTCAACTATAAGGGAATGGTATCTACCTGCCATTATTTTTTCATTAAGCGTCCTAAACAAGGCACATTCTCTGTTTATAAAGACCTCTGAGGCTTTACCGTGCATAAGTTCTTTTGCATGTACGACTTTCCCCCCAAAGGCTTCACCTATAGCTTGATGGCCTAAACACACACCTAATACAGGTATGTGCTTTCCTAAGGTTTTTATAATTTCTATGCTTATGCCCGCATCTATAGGAAAACCGGGACCTGGAGAAATTATTATATGGGACGGAGCTTTTTTCTCGATTTGTTCAATAGTAATCTTATCGTTCCTGAACACCTCTATATTAGGGGTTATCTCCCCGATATACTGATAGAGGTTATAGGTAAATGAATCATAATTATCTATAATCAATATTTTTAAGTTCATCTTATCTCACCAACTTCCTCTAAAGCTTTTAGCAGTGCCTTTGCCTTATTCAAGCATTCCTCATATTCCATCTCAGGAACCGAATCGGCAACTATTCCTGCTCCTGATTGAACATAGGCCTTGTTGTCCTTAAAAACCATTGTTCTTATGGTAATGCAGCTGTCTAGGTTTCCATTAAAACTAAGATATCCTATTGCACCACCATAAGGACCTCTTTTTACATTCTCAAGCTCATCTATTATTTCCATAGCCCGAACTTTCGGAGCACCGGACAAAGTCCCGGCAGGCAGAATTGACATCATAGCATCAAACGCTGTCCTATCTCCACGAAGCTCCCCTTGCACATTTGTAACAATGTGCATTACATGCGAGTATTTCTCTATATGCATCAGGTCTTTCACTTTGACTGTTCCGTAGAGTGATACTCTGCCAACATCATTCCTTCCTAAATCTACAAGCATTGTGTGCTCCGCCAGTTCTTTTCCGTCGGCTAAAAGTTCCTTTTCTAGTGCCTCATCCTCTTCTTTAGTCTGACCTCTTTTTCTAGTACCTGCTATCGGACAAGTCTCAACTATACCTTCTTCAACCCTTGCGAGCATTTCCGGTGACGAACCTACTATATTGTAATGGTCAAATTTCAAGTAATACATATAGGGTGAAGGATTTATCAAACGCAAAACCCTGTATACGTTAAAGGGATTCTGATTTGTTTCAACACATAAACGCTGGGATAAAACCACCTGAAATATATCCCCATCCTTAATATATTGCTTTGCTTTTATAACATTTTCACAATATTCTTCTTTTGATATATTACTTGCATATTTACACCCTGAATTCTTTTTGCCGAAATCAGGCTTGAAATTGTCATTTATTTTCCAACGAGTGTCCAAAATCTCGTTGTATATTGCTTTAATCCTATCTATAACGCTGTTATAACCCCTGTCAATATTTCCGCTAACATGAAGATTGACTATTATGTGAATCTTTTGTTTAAGGTGATCAAAGACCAACACCTCATCGGTAAATAGAAAATGGCTTTCCGGCAAGTTTAAATCATCTTCCGGGACATCGGGAAGGTTTTCATAGTACCTAATCATGTCATAACCAAAGAAGCCTACTGCACCGCCGGTGAATCTTGGCATATTAGGCAAACTCGCTCCTTTATATTTTTCCATTAAAGACCTTATTACCTCAACCGGATTACCTTCAACTTCAGATATGGTGCCATTTTTTTCTTCAATTATTGTCTTGTTTTTGAAACTTTTTGCAGCAATAAAAGGATTTCTGCCGATAATAGAATATCTGCCCCACTTTTCGCCGCCCTCAACACTTTCTAGTAAAAAGCAATATTTACTTTGCTCAAACCTCTTAAAAAGGCTAATAGGCGTCTCCATATCAGCATAAACTTCCATGGAAACCGGTATAATATTATAGTCTTTTACTAAACTTTTGACTTCATCAATAGATGGATAAAACATTTTGATGCCTCCTTTGTTTTCACAAGGAAGACATGAGAATTGAACCAACTAAAAAAGCCAGAACAAAGAATCCTGGCATATTAAACGAATTAAATTATCGCACTAGCCTCGTCTC
>CAYXPB010000384.1:0-3643 GCA_964466645.1 uncultured Acetivibrio sp.
AGCTCTTGTAGGCAAAAATGGGTTGTTGGTAACTGGTGACTGTACAGAAGAAATGGCAAAAGCATTTGATACTGCAGTAAAAAATGCAAAAGCAAAAGGAATAACTGATGTTGGCGAACTTATAGGGATTGGTAAGACGGTGGCTGAGGCTATAGAGACAATACTTAAAGCTGGAGTTTCTCTTGATGACCTTGCTAGGTGGGGTGTTAAATCAGATGCAGGAAAAGCTAAATTAGCAGCATTTATTAAGCAAGGTTTAGACCCTAAAGGTGATATGTACTTTTATGAGTGGTTTAATAGAAGTACTTTTGGCTTTGACGAACTAGACAATTTAGGAATAACTACAAAATCAGAACTTAACAATTTCCTTTTTGATGCAGAACGTTTTGGTGATGAGTCTTTAGAACACATTTTTAAGGGACAAGTAAAGAAAAATTCAGCAGGGAGCTATTATTTATCGGGATATCATTCCGAAAAGTATCCTAATGCAGTAGCAAGAATAAAAACAATTACTGAGAAACCAAATATTAAAGGGGTATATGAAGCTGAAGTTGAATCGTTGACTGGTATACCAAAAGCTGACATATCGACGTTTTTCCCCAAAGATTGGGATCCTAAACAAATACTCGACTCTATTAGCGAAGCTTACTGGAATAGAGTACCTGATGTTGATGGAGATTGGTGGATAGGAGTAAGCAATGGGATATCAATAAAAATGGCACTGGAAAAGGATTCTTTGGGTATTTACAAAATAGTAACCGCTTTTCCAGTATATTGAGGAGGGTGAAGGATGAAATATTGTTATACGACTACAGAATTAAATGTGCATGGCCGAAAAATGATCAAAATTTGCTTGCCGGAAGGACTTGAACCTATAGCATTATTTTTGAATAGTGATATAGGTGAAGAAAATACCGCAAGGCTCTTTATTGATAAAATTAGGAAAGTTCAAAATGGAGAAGTAGAATTTCCGTATACGTTGGGTGGAAACACATGTGTTTTAGATATTAGGCCTAATATCGTTTATGTCGAAGAAATATTTCTTAAAAAAAGAGTTGTATCAATAGAACCCGATGAATTTATTATTCTTATTGAGGCCTGTATTATGGAAAAAAAGAAATTTCAAGAGAATAATATAATATAGGTAAGATTGCTTTAATGGAGCAGGGAAAAGATATAAATAATTTTATTTTTTAGATCTAAAAGCAGCATTTAAAATGTAGGTATTTGGATCAGAGCTTAACCGAATATGCGATAAGTAAGGTTATAAAAGATGGGCGGGATTGTGTGAAATTTCACAATCCCGGCTTTCTTTTTCCCCGAAATTAAAAATTTCAGTTTCATTGTACCTTTGAAACAACTTACAGGTAAGTGGCAATATGTTAAGATAAAGTATTGTAATAATGTAACAACTTATTGCTTCGTGGAAACTAGCAGAGAATATCAGGAGACTAGGTAGCATTTTAAAATGGATATTCCTTTGCACCCATGATAGTCCTTCCAGCTTTACAATAAACTTTTAAGAAATAGAAGAATAAACAGGGGCTTTGATAGCAAAGCCCCCTTAATCTATTTTACTACATATTTGTATCTTATAGTTAACAACATAGTTTATTCTATTAAGACTTATACTAAGCTGTTTGATGTTCGTGGTCGAAAATCAACATTCAATCGCTCTTTAAGGTAATCTTTTAAAACAAAAACTTCGATTTTATGAGCTTTTCTTGGATTATCTAAAAAGTATTTTGTGTAATCGCTGCCACAATCAGGAGCTATTATCTGTAACTTCCTTTCTTCCTTATTTATATCCAAAACAATTTCATCATGCTTAATTTCAATATCCCAACAAATAATGCTATGCAAATTTTCGAAAGAATGATTGAATTTATCAGTTAAAAAGTACTTGAATTCTACGTAAAATAATTTTGAATTGACAATGGGCGTATTTCCTATACCTTTTACAATAACATCAATACCAGAATAAGTATCATAGTCAACTATTTGAAATGGAAACAACATTGGTTCTATTGTTGACAATTGTAATACAAGGGAGTAAACGCCACTTTCTCGTTCAGGTTTTATTAAAGTTAGACCTTTGTAAATACAAATATTCGCTTTGTTTACCTTAGTTATCCGCCAGTTAAAATCTTTCTTTTCCTTTTCGGTTGTTCTGTACGCGTCAGCTTCATCTTCAAGCCAAGTCAAGTTCCTCCATTCATCACTTTCAATAATTTCATCAAACATACTTTTTACTTCATCCCTAATATCAGAAATTATTTCCATAGGGGTGTTGTCTATAGATCCCCTATTAGCTGTGAGTCTGAAACTCTGACAATTAATAAAAGCATGAAATTTAGTATATTCTGAACCTTTATAGGTAATCCATTCATTTTTTCTTTGAATAGGTATATAGTCTTTGCATAGCCATAATCCATATCTTTCTTGAACAGTGTATGATCCCTGAGGCGCTGAGTATCCGGGTCTTCTTAACATTTCATTATATTCTTGCTTGACTTTGTTACCTTCTATACAAAATACTGCTTGAAATTTTATTTCAGGAGAATTTTTAAGATTTCCAGTCTTCAGTATCCTTTTACAATAATAATCTGGTGCTTTGGTTAACTGCTTATTAAACAACTTGTCAATAGACTCTGACTCTTTTGGAAAAAAGTGACCATATTCAATTTTTTCTTCATTGTCTACATTTAATCCTTTTAAATATAGCTCTACATCTATTTTGAAATTACCAAATTGATAATCGATTGATCCATACTTAGAAAACCACATTATGTAATCCTTGAGAATTTGTTGCGTAAACTTAGATTTCTGATTTTCATTATATTCAAGAATAAAAATTTCTGTACCAGACTCCTCTTGTGTACAGTTTTCTTCAACAACCTTTATAATAGGAATCCTTCTATCAAATAGAGTAGCATACGGTTCATTTACTTCGGCTATTAATTTTGTTCCATTCTTACAGGTAGAAACTTTTATATAAGAGCTGTTAAAATAAACTTTTGTTCCGTGTCCTTTTTCGCCAATTGCTTTAATATTGTTCCGTTTTGTAGAATTACCCAAATCAAAAAATGCTTGTAACTCTTCCTTTCCCATTCCTTGACCATTATCTGTTATTTTAATAGATAGAACATTTTTTCCTCTTACATTAATAACATCAAAGGTAATTCTCATAATTAATTTCCTGCCAGTTATTGCGGCGTCAAAAGAGTTGCTTATTGCTTCTCTAACTAAATCTAAGGGGTTCGAGAAATCATTTGCTATCTCAATAAATTCTTGCGTATGATCAACTTTAGGTTCTAAAATATATTCATTCATTGAATTGTGCTCCTCAATACATATAATTAAAAATAGTCTTCAAATTTCAATATTCTTCAAAAAACGCAAAATTCCTTTAAAATATGTAAAATTACAAATACAAACATTAAAAAAGTTGCCATAGTACCGATAAATGCAGGATTAGCTAATGTTTATGGTTTTCTGTATATATTTTATAGATTCCTATAGTTCAGTGAGTGTCGTTTCATCAGGATACTTTCTGGATTGGTTAGGATCCGGTAGCACTAGAGCCTAATTGCTGGCAACACATCGCAGTCCAAAAAACAAAGAGTGGTTTGGATTCATACCT
>CAYXPB010000385.1:0-3634 GCA_964466645.1 uncultured Acetivibrio sp.
TAGAAGATAATGAAGAAATAATCCTAAAACTTGATGCACTCTTACTTGAAATATCCAAATTCAACACTCTTGAGGCAGGAGAAATCGATAACATGAGGGAAATCAAGGAGATGGATGAACTGATAAGAAAATCAAAGTATTATAGGTAATTCTTTGTAAGTTATTAAATAATATAAACAATTGTGGTTGATTTCAAAAAACTTATCAATTACCATGTCAAATAATATCTTTTGCAATTCCATTTTTAATTATTGCAATAATTTAGGAAGCTTATACTTCCATGACAGTCTTTGAATAGTTTATTTTCGAAACAGCCTAAGTGAAAGGGTGGTCTAGTAAATGTCAGCAAATAAAAAGAATTTAAAAACTGTAGTAACTTTAGTGGGAATATCTTTAGTGGTATTCGGGCTTATTTATGGTGGAATTTCTCTAACAAAAAATATGGGTAAAAGCCAAAAAGTAACCACAATAGAAAATGCCGAAAAAAAATTAGATAAACTTTATAAAGACATAACCGTAAATTTTATTGAAGCTAGGAAGGGACAAGTAAACATCGATCCTCCTGATCTCAAAGAGTCTCTACCGGATATTTCTAAATATCCTCCTCAGGTGGAAGCAACTACAAGCAACTTTATAGAAATCTTTTCTTCCACCGAAAAGACGGGTGAAAAAAAGGACGGGTGGCTTATTGATGTGGCAAAGGATTTCAACAAAGCCAATATACAAGTAAATGGTGCAAATGTTTCTGTCAAAATTAGGGGTATTGCCTCAGGCCAAGGAACAGACTATATAACTTCCGGCAAATATCTTCCTGATGCATTTACACCTTCTAATGAGCTTTGGGGAGAAATGATCAAATCAAGCGGCACAAATATATCACTTTTAGAAAAAAGGCTTGCCGGTAATATTGCAGGAGTTCTTCTTTCTAAAAGTAAATATGATGAGTTGCTCAAAAAATATGGAGCTATAAACTTAAAAAACATTACCGAAGCAGTTGCAGCAAATGAAATAGCAATGGGTTATACAAACCCTTTCGCAAGTTCTACAGGAATGAACTTTCTTGTTTCGACTTTAAGTACTTTTGATAGTAAAGATATATTGAGTGGTACAGCCATTGAAGGCTTTGAAAAATTCCAGACAAATATTCCTTTCGTAGCTTATACTACTCTTCAAATGAGAGTGTCTGCCCAATCCGGAGTTCTAGATGGTTTTATACTGGAATACCAAACCTATGAAAATACCCCAGAACTAAAAAAGGATTATGTTTTTACTCCTTTTGGTGTAAGGCATGACAGTCCTATGTATTCTATCGGAGACCTTACCGATGAAAAAAAAGAGATACTTAATAAATTCATTGAATTCTGCAAAAATTCCAAATCACAGAAACTTGCAACAGACTACGGCTTTAACAAATTTGACGATTATTCTCCCGAAACATCAGTTATTGATGGTGAATCTATTTCAAAATCTCAGAAACTTTGGAAAGAAAAGAAGGATGCTAACAATGAAATTGTAGCTGTTTTTGTTGCCGATATATCAGGAAGTATGTCTGGTGATCCGCTTAACAAATTAAAACAATCTCTTAAAAGCGGTTCCCAATATATAAACTCTGATGCTTCTGTTGGACTCGTATCCTTTTCTACAGACGTGAATATAAATCTTCCTATTGGAAAATTCGACTTAAACCAAAGATCTTTATTTACAGGTGCTGTTGATAGCTTGACTGCAAACGGAAGCACAGCCATGTTCGATGCAATAGTTGTAGCATCTAAAATGCTTAAAGAAGAGAAAGCCAAAAACCCTAATGCTAAGATGATGTTATTCGTATTAAGTGATGGTGAGACGAATTACGGGCACTCCCTAAACGATATAAGAGATATGATGCACTCTTTCGCAATCCCAATTTATACTATAGGATATAATGCAAACATAAAGGCGCTCGAAACTCTTTCCCAAATAAACGAAGCAGCAAGTATCAACGCAGATACAGATGATGTTGTATATAAACTAGGAAGTTTATTTAACGCTCAAATGTAATTGAAGGACTTCCTTATTCAATATAAGCAACTGCAAAGATTATTTTGAAGGTATTACAGAAAAACAAAATAAGCGTATAAGACATTTGTTTAAAATGATGAGTAATAAAGTGTTGCCCCTTTATTCTCATCATTTTTTATTTGCCAATAGCCAAACACACTCACCTGGGTAGCTAATAGTAACTTTTTTAAATCTTGATAGAATAGGTCCCATAAAAACAATTGAAGACCTCATTTCTACTGCGAGATCTTCAGGGATTTCTGTACTGTTTATGGTTGAAGAATCTACTATAACCGTATCACCTTCAAAACTTACCTTGCACCCAATTTTCTTTAAGATCTCAAGCATTATTTGAACATCACTTAACCTCGGACAATTCTTAATTATGCTGATACCGTCATTTAGAACAGTAGCAGCTAATATGGGCAATACAGCATTTTTAGAGCCTTCAACCGTTATTTCGCCTCTCAATTTCTGACCGCCCGTAACAATCAGTTTGCTCATATATACACCTCCGTACAACTCGGTGGTTACCCCTCTCTATTGATTTAGTTATATATTAATATCTTATGCTGGGTTTACAAAAGTGTTACTTTATTGATTTATCTTCGTTATTATTCATCATCTAATATTGTTGACATTAAAAAAAGAGATCCGATTCGAATCTCTTTATGTTCTATATGTTTTAATCAACTCATCAATGATATCATAAATCTTTTCACTAGCGTTGGTAATTCCCATCCTTTTTGAATTTTCAGCCATCTTTTTAAGTTTGTCATCATCTCTTAGTAAAGCGTTTATTTGTTCGTACAAAATGTTGTGATTTAGATTTTTTTCCAAAATCACAATACCTGCCTCCTGCTTCTCGAGAGCTCTTGCATTGTACTCCTGGTGGTTTGCAGTAACATATGGTGACGGTATCAGAACTGACGGAACACCTAATGCAGTTAACTCACTTAGTGTTATCGCACCAGCTCTACCCACTACCAAATCCGAAGCTACCATAACATCCGACATATCATAGATGTAAGGAACTATTTTTATGTATTTAGAATTAATGCTACCAAGTTTGCTTATTATCTTTTCATATTGTGCTTCTCCAGTAGCAAATAGTAAGTGAAATTTATCCTCATCCTTATGCTTAGAAATAAGTTCACATACTGTGTTATTTATAGTTTCTGCCCCTCTGCTTCCTCCAAAAATAACCACAAGAGATTTATCCTTTTCAATTCCAAGCTTTTCTCTTGCTGTCTTTCTGTCTACATTAAGCATTTCACTGCGTATGGGGTTTCCTGTGAAAACAATCTTTTTTCCGACTCTAAAAAACTTCTCCGACTCTTTAAAACTTATGGCTACCTTATCGACAAATCTAGAAAGCAACTTATTTGTAACACCGGGAAAAGCATTCTGTTCATGAATCAAGGTAGGTATTCTCATTCTTGCAGCATTAAACACTACTGGTCCACATACATAGCCGCCGGTTCCTATAACTATGTCTGGTTTAAACTCTTTTATAATAACTCTTGCCTCATGTAACCCTTGAAACAACTCTTTTACAGATACCAAAGTATCCTTAGACAGCTTTCTTTTAAAACCT
>CAYXPB010000386.1:0-3586 GCA_964466645.1 uncultured Acetivibrio sp.
CCTTTTTCTCCAGCTTCACTTCAAAGACTTTCCTGCATTCCGGGCATTTGATTTCAACATCTGCATAATCGGCATCAAATACTCTGTGCTTGCAGTGAGGACAACGGACAATATATATTTTCTTGCTCATTTCTTGCCACGCTCCTTTTTCTTTTCCTCTGCCACCAGCATTTCCAGTGCTTCTTCCTCTGTTGTTCCATCCGCCCAGAAAGCAATAGACACAGGCTCACCATACTTCTCAAAAAGCTGCCTGTTTCGCTCTTCCTCTTCCGGGTCAACCTTTACAGGCTTTGGCTTGTGTGCTTCATAGAATTCCATTTCATCCTTTGGTACAGGTAAGCCTGTCCTTATTTGTTCCTCAATACCTCTTACCCTTTCTCTGATTTCATCCTTTACAGCCATCCCAGAAAGCGTCTTGAACAGTTCACCGCCTGTAATGGGACCCGTGCAACAAATCTATATCAGGATGGAGTAGAACTTGAACTTGTATCCAGAATACTTGGTCATAGTTCAACACAAACAACCAGAATTTATGCTACACCTTCAGTAGAAATGCTACGGGAAGCCATGGAAAATCAGAATGAAGTGCCGGATGAAAAACCTTTATGGGAAGGAAAGGAAGAAGAATTGGCCAAAATTTGTGGTTTAAGATAATGTTTTAATCCTCATGTTTTGTGTAAGAAGAGTATGATTCAGGCTGCTTTCAGCAAAACATGAGGATTAAAAAAAGCTGAGGATAAGCTCAATAATCCTTATATAAGGATTATTGAGCGAGGCAAACATCAAGCCATATGCCGTGGCAAGAAGAGCCTGGCTTTTTGCTGACACTCCCAAAGGAGCAACTGCCAATGCGATCCTTTATACGTTAGTGGAATCTGCCAAAGCAAATATTTTGGATGTGTATGAGTATCTAAAATATATCCTTGAAGCAATGCCTAATACAGATTTTAAAAACCACCCAGAACTTCTGGATAAGTACCTGCCTTGGTCAAAGGATTTACCCGATAAATGCAGGCTGAATCAAAAACATAAAAAGTGCTTCAAAAAATGACAGCATTAGCTTATCGCAATGATCGTTATATAGCTAGACGTCATCTTTTGAAGCACTTACGAGTCATTATTATGTGTCAATATATTAGTGTTACATTTTGTGTTACATTTTCGGAAAATGGTCATAAAGAAACCCGGCTACCGTTTTATTGGTATACCGGGTAAATGAATCATCTGAAACAACCTTTATTTAATTGTCTATCTCTAAGATGACTTTTTCCCTGGGCTACAATCAAATATGCTCATAATTTTCGGATATGTTTTCTTCTTTATAGCCTTTTCTTTTCATCTCATAAAACGCTCCATTCTCAAACAAGATTAAAGTTTTATCATCTTTAACGTAAAATGAAGTACCCTTTGTAGAAATATTCTTCGTTTTTGTCTCAACAAACAAAGAGAACTCACCTTCTATTCCCAATTCCGACGGTAATGGCATATATGGTAAAAACCTTTTATTATTTTTAGGTATTACGTGATACTGATAAATCGGCATATCTGACGTAATTTTATTGTTTTGCTTAATCAGATTAAAATCATAGTAGAAAATAGTGCCTATTAACTCCTTGGCATTTTCCTCCGCACCAAATCGGTAATTCTCAGCTAAAATCCTTGTCACAACCCATTCACCAAAAAACAATTTATAGTTAGTATCTGAATACGTTCTTTTTAATATCTCCTCATTTTCTTTTAACTGTTTTATTTCATCTTCCTTATCATTGACTCTAGTTTGTAATTCTGATAAATTGTTTTTTAATGTACTATTTTTACTAAAAAGTAAATAATTATTGATGCAAGCCGCAATAAAACATATACATAGAAGTACAAAAATGGCTATTAAATATTTTCCTTTTTTTAACTGAATCATTTCTTTATTTCAACTCCTTGATAAGAATATACTCCACTGGTAAACACATTATATATAGATTTTTCGCGTTCCCGCCAACCAGAGCCATACTGGGAATCGCCCTTTGTTCCACCAACAATTGCACTATACCAATCGTCCTTATTTCTGCTACCACTTTCTAATAATGATGTTATTTTGCCACCTAATTGATTGTTTAAAAACCTATAGGTAACTAACGCATTGAACTCATTCTGTGTTACAGTAATTTTATTTTCAGATAAATAATTATTTATAGCCTTAGTATGTATGGAAATATCACTGTTTAAAATTTCATTAATTCTATTAATAGGAATTGCTTTGGAACCCGGAACTTTATATGGCAATTTACTGTGTTTAACATCTACTGTAGCCCCACTTAATCCAAACTCTTTTAATAAATCTATTTCTGATTGTGACTTGCTCTGCCCCTGAACTTCATTATATCCAATATAATGCCCATAACCTATAGTTATTCCTCTATCTCCTACATAATACGGGTATATTCCATTTGAGTCTTTTTCCATTAGCCAATCATAAGAATTTGGCAACTCTATGGCTTTTAATAAATTAATACCTTGGCTATTCATAGCGTATTCAGTTTTACCCGTCCCCTCATTAGACTGAGGTTCTATAGATGGCATACTTTTTTGATTAGCAATGCGATTCTTTTCATTTATAAGACTATTATAACTTATAATTGTCTTTTGTAAATCAAGAACATCCGCCATAGTTCCTCCATATTCTTTTTCTAAATAACTATCAATTGCTTTTTTTAAGATAGGATCTTCATATGCTTTAGTACTTTTCATGCTGCTTCTCGCAGTTTCAGCATTACTTGCAGCTTGTTTTTGAGCTTCTGTTCTAGAATGTCTTTCCTTTTGGAAAAAACACATTTTATCTCGCTTTTTTTGCTCTTCTTCATATATTTCCTTTGCAGCTATTATTTCACCAATCAAATCTAATGCTGATTTTTCTGAGTGTCCAGTCGGGTCATAATACATCAAAGGCTCATTGTGACAATAAGTATACAAATTAAGTGACAGTGGATCACTGGCACTCCCCCTGTATGTATCCTGCTGCAAAAATCTTGCCGTCTGTGGATCATAGTACCTTGCATGTAAGTTGTAGTACTTTGATTCCTCATCATACTGGTATCCGGCATATAATATCTGGCTCTTTATTATTTCGTCCTCATCTGTTGTCTCTACTCCATTGCTGTCATAGTAGGTCTCTGAGGTTATATTACCGAATTCATCATAACGATACTGTGACCGGATATTCTTTGTTGTTGCATCGAGCAGGGCTGTTACATCTGCATGTCCGTTGTTGAAGTAATATACCTTGTCACTTCCTGTTTCCCTTGATATAAGGTTGATTCCTATTACATTAAATGCACTTACTGCTCCGCTGTTTGTGTATTCAAAGGCTACATTGTTATATTCATAGAAGTATCTTACAGTTACTCCTTCTACTGTTTTTGCAACTCTCTTTCCCTCTGCATTATATGTGTTTTCCATGAGTTTGTCTATTCCCGTTGTCTCTGTGCTTTTAAGCTCATTTAGCAGGGTATAGGTATTTGTTGTAATTGTGCTCTGCCCATTGGTTACATCATATACATTAGTCTGATTACCGTTGTTGTCATAGACATACTCT
>CAYXPB010000387.1:0-3583 GCA_964466645.1 uncultured Acetivibrio sp.
TGTTCCTCTGTTTGAAAGCTTTTAAGCTTTCATGATTGGGTTTGAACTATAAATTTTGACTAATGAATTTTTTTGAAACACCTTATATTTTTTGCACAGCAAAATAATATTCCTCTGTTTGGAGGCTTTTAAGCTTCCATGATGGGCTTTGTGACCTAAGCTTGTATAGGTTATTTTTGAAATGGCCTAAACAACAATATTCTTGTATCAATTTACAGTTTGCAGCAATTTCTCATCCTCAGTCTCTATACTACCTTCCTTCTTCGTGACCACTGCCTTTTTCTCCCAAACCCTTGATTGCCATCTTTTAAGCATCATTATTCCCCTTAACCATTCGTCCATAGCAAAAGCTATCCAAATTCCAACAAGTCCAAAACCCATTGAAACACCTAAAAAATAAGACATTGCAACTAATACAAGCCACATAGATATCAAACCTAAATACAAAGTATACTTTGCATCACCAGCAGCCTTAAGTGCATAGCCGACAACAAGGTTAAAAGTTCTTCCCGGCTCTAAAACAATTGTAATTATAAACAGAATTCCACCTAGTTCGATAATATTAATATCATCGGTGAAAAGACCTAAAAGAATTTTTCCAAACAGTGCAAACATTATGGCTACCAAAAAAGACACCATAGCCGATAACTTAAGGCTGTAAATACAGGCCTTATATGCTTCATCTTTTTTCCCAGCTCCTATAAGGTGCCCGATAATAATCTGTGTAGCTTGTGCAGTTGCCAACCCAAACATCATAATATAAAACATCATATTAAAAACATAAAATCTTGTTGATAAAGCGTAAGCGCCCATTGTTGAAATAAAAGATGTTATAACAATTTGTGAAATATTATAAGATAATGACTCTCCTGCCGAAGGACCCCCTATCTTAAATATACTCTTTAAAACTTCAACAACCTCTTCTTTTGGAATTTTCAACACTTCAGGCAAAGAAAATTTAATGCCCACATTTCTCTTTAAAATAACAAACATCACCAACAATCCGACAACTTGGCTGCTAACTGTTGAAATAGCAACCCCTTTAACACCTAATACCGGTGCTCCAAACAGACCGTAAATAAAAATCGCATTTCCTATAATATTAAGCAAATTTGCACCCATGTTGACCAACATAGGATACTTCACAAGTCCATGACTTCTCAATATTGCTGATATAGTTATACTTACTGCTTGTAAGAAAGCAAAGGATCCAAGTATAACTAGATATTCCTTCGAATATAGAAAAACCTCCGGTTCAAAATTCATCAACCCAAGTATTTTCCCAGATAAAGTAAACATTGAGACGCTTATCAATATACCAAAAAGCAAATTAAACATAATAGCTACCAATGCTACATGAGAAGCCTTCTTATCATTTTCCGCACCAAGATACTGGGATATTACTATTCCCGCCCCTCCCGATACCATTTGAAATAGCAATATCAATATGGAAACATACTGATTTGCAGCTCCGACTCCCGCAACAGCAAAATCTGAATATCCACTGAGCATAAATGTATCAATAGTACCAAAAAACATTCTCAAAAACGTTTCGATTAATATTGGCCACACAAGTGCAAAAAGAGTAATACGCTTGTCTAAAACCTTTTCTCTAACCATTTAATCAACTCCTGAAAATTTTCTAATTACAATAAAAATCTATCCTTAGAAGCTTTTAATCTTCCAAACAAAAAATCAATTTTTTTGAAATACCAATTGACCAGTTATTTTTTTGAATCCTTGACTAACCGATGGTCTTATTTGATAAGAATTAATTCCCAAAACCTCAGTTTTATAGTTATACTAATATTTTAAGCCTTTCTATCCATAAAAACAATCCATTATTATATTGTTTCTTTCAAAATCTTATGATTAATTACAAACAGTTATAAGTTCAAGATTAACTGGTATCTTATAGCAATTTGATTGAAGTCAATCACTCAACCTTTGTATTTACAACCTTTCAAATAGATTTATGTTTATTAAAAAAGAATGATTAAACCTCAATTCTTTTACAACATTTCTTTATAGCAAACTAATATAGTTATAAAATATTCCTTCCTTTTGTTTCTTTGTGCCAATATATGTTACATATTACAAACTTCGTTCATACTATAATATAGTATATAAGGTCCTTTCAAAAAACAACCTCTACAATAATCAAGTCATAAAGCCCACAAAACTAGATTTTATTGAAATGGCAATTGACCAGTTTTTTGAGTCACCTAAATTCGATAAAAAGTATTTTACACAGAATTTCCAATATTTAATGCTTAACAACCCTGATTATTTCATTTAATATATGTTTTAAGACTACTAAAAATCTTTATTTTTGATTTGATATATTAATAATATCGGAATATTTTAATTAAATTTCATAAATCTATTGTCAACCGATCAACTTTTTGCTAAAATTACACCATACAAACACATTTGTTCTTCACACGTGTACATGCAAGAAAACATTTAATAAACAAATGCTAATTAGATAGAACTATAAATATTTCGTATAGGAGTGAAAGTTTATGAATAATAAATTAAAAGTAGGTATCGTTGGAGGAACAGGCATGGTAGGCCAGAGGTTCATAACCCTCTTAGAAAACCATCCCTGGTTTGAAGTAGTATCAATAGCTGCTAGTGAAAAATCTTCCGGTAAAAGCTATTTAGAAGCTGTAGATGGCCGTTGGAAACTTAATGCGCCCATCCCCGAAAGTGTTAAGAACATAATTGTTAAGAATGCTGCAAATGTGGAAGATGTAGCAAAGGACGTTGACTTTGTATTCTGTGCTGTAGATATGAAGAAAGATGAAATCAAAGCTCTTGAGGAAGCCTATGCCAAGACTGATACACCGCTTATTTCCAATAATTCTGCACACCGTTGCACTCCTGACGTACCAATGGTTATTCCCGAGTTAAATGATTCACACCTTGAGGTAATAGAAAGTCAAAGAAAAAGATTAGGCGTAAAGAACGGTTTTATAGCTGTTAAACCCAACTGCTCCATACAGAGTTATGTACCCGCATTACACCCGTTAAGACTCTTTGGAATCAGCAAGGTTACAGCTTGCACATATCAAGCTATCTCCGGTGCAGGAAAGACCTTTACAGATTGGCCTGAAATGTTAGACAACGTAATTCCTTATATCGGCGGTGAAGAAGAAAAGAGCGAACAGGAACCATTAAAAATCTGGGGTGCAGTTGAAGGTAATGAAATTGTTAAAGCAAAATCGCCAATTATTACCACACAGTGTATACGCGTTCCTGCATTAGACGGACATATGGCTGCAGTATTTGTATCTTTTGACAAGAAACCTTCAAAAGACGAAATATTTGCACTCTGGGAAAGCTTCAAAGGTAAACCTCAGTCTCTTGAACTCCCAAGTGCACCAAAACAGTTCCTTAAATATATGACTGAAGACAACAGACCTCAGACAAGACTCGACAGAGACTACGAAAACGGAATGGGTGTCACTGTCGGAAGACTTAGGGAAGATAGTATATTTGACTACAAATTCGTGTGTCTTTCACACAATACCATAAGAGGTGCAGCAGGCGGAGCGGTTCTTATTGCAGAGCTTCTTAA
>CAYXPB010000388.1:0-3579 GCA_964466645.1 uncultured Acetivibrio sp.
GCCATACACAATAAATTTACCTAAATGATCGAGCCTTCTCTGAAGGGGAGTTTCTTCATCTTCTATATCCTGAATCATGTCAGCAATTTTACCCATCTCTGTAGACATCCCCGTCTCACTGACAAAGGCTTTACCCCTTCCGCTTGTTACAATTGTCCCCATAAACATATGGTTCAACTTATCCCCAATGTTCTCTATTTTTTTGCATCCACTATTAATAGATTTCTCTACAGGTACTGACTCACCGGTAAGCAGAGATTCATCCACTAACAATCCATTAGCTTCTACTAGCAATGCATCTGCCGGCACTCTATCTCCAGCTTCAAGCACTATCAAGTCGCCGGGAACTATGGTTTCTGCGGGAATTTCTACAAACCTTCCGTCTCTGATAACTTTCGCTATCGGTGCCGCCAGTCCTTTTAAGGCTTCCATAGTTTTTTCGGTACGATACTCCTGAATAAATCCAAGAACAGAATTAATAATTACTATTGCTATTATAGTAATAGCTTCTGTTATTTCCCCCATAAAAGCAGATATAAGGGTACATGCAATTAAAATCAGCACCATAAAATCGCCAAATTGCTCAAGCAAGATCTTTAGTGCAGATATTTTCTTTTTTTCAGATAAGGTATTAGGGCCATATTTCTCTAATTTCTTTTTGGCTTCCTTTTCACTCAAACCCGTATAAAGCGTATTTTCCCCATTGAAACTCTTTGGCGAAGCATTTGTGGTACTCATAGCATATCACTCCTTTTCGTAAGCCTATAAAGTATCGTGTTAAATCTACTACAGTGCATTAAAACTTCATATAGGGTTATCACCATAGTCCTATTTTTATTCACAGAAGCCTATAAATAGACCAACTTATTGTAAAGCCCGATCTGCATTAGGACACAAAAATGCAGACCCCAATTCTCTACTTTTGAGATCTGCATTCATATCAGGTAATTTTAAAAATATACTTGTGTTTCAAAAGCAATTCTTTACCTTGAATCACTTTCCACTCCCTCTACTAAATCATATCCATCCAATTTAACTTTTGCCCTGTACTTTGATAAATTAAAAGACTGCCAGTCATTCTTAGATGCAAGTTTGATTTTTCTAGATATAAGATTATTTTTAACTTTTACAGCCACTTGTTCATTTTGGTTATCTAAAAGCTTTACCATATATGGTACCGCATCATCGGAAAGTGAGTTTATATAGTAAATATCAATCATTTTCCCGTTATTTGCCTCAAACCTTCTTATATTGTTATCTGCAATAAATGCATCTGCATTAAAATAGTTTATTGAAAGATACGCTATTAGAGCAACCACTATATAAGACTTTAGTAGCGAAAACTTTTTCATCCAAACTTTTATCAAAGTTGCAACAAGTATAACAAATATAAATATCATAAAAGCATGGGTAAAAACTCTTAGGTACGTGTATCCATACTCTTTTTCATAAAGAGACATTCTGAAATGTGCCGACAGTAACATTACCATAGTACTGACAATCAAAAGCGAGTTTAAGATTTTTAAAACCCTAGCTATAATTACATTGTCGTTTTTAGTAAAATTTATTATACTTGTCAGTATACCCACATTTATTATTGTAACTGCAACCAATTCAAAAAAACCTCTTCTCGCATATTCAGCATACGTTACACCTTCCGGCAGTAATGCACCTATACTTCCAAAAAGATACGTAAATTGTATTCCTGTAAAAATAACGTATATCAGATTAACCGACAAAAGCATGGTCATTATTATTATAGGATCCCATATCTTTCTAATTTCAAAACTATCCTCGATAACCCTTGTTGTGCTTCTGTCTTTTTTGTTGTAAAGACTCCAAAGGTAACTAAATGCTATTATTGCTATTAGTAAGCCAATAATCAGCTGTGCAACAAAATCCCCAATATTTATTTTTATAAATAACTCAGTAATATTCCCCATCAAATGGCCGAACACCTGATCCGCTTCAGAAAGCAGCCCAACCACCACTGCCACCAAAGGAACGGATATAATTAAGCCTACAATTACCTTACTTACCACAGAAGTTTTAGTTGAACTTGGTTTTCTCTTAATAATTTCCGACACTAAGTTAAAGGGCTTAAATATATGCGATAGAGTTCTTATAAATATAGCGTTCAAAAAGTCAAATAAGAATCTCATATCAAACCATTTGTAATCATTGTTATTTGTTATAAGCAGCGTCTGTACAAATATAAGTGCGGGAATCACCATAAAGTTTAAAAACATAAATATCCAATTTGAGAAAAACAAATAGGTCAAAGATAGCATAATAATTGGAAGGGTTAATAATGTCCCAAAACTGATTTTAAGTTCAATTTTATCACGTAAAGAAAACATTAACACACCATAAAGCACCAAAACAAAAATCGGATACGAAACACCTAATTCCTTATCATAAAATAAGATGTTAAAAATCACTGCAAGAACAATTGAACCTATGAAAATAAATATATTCTCCTTTACTACCAAATTCTCACCCTTACCCACATCACTTATTTCGCTTTTTGTGTTGTTTATTTCACTCACAATCTATTCCTCCTTTAAACTTTTCTTATCAAAAACAAATTCAAGAATATCTCCCGGCTGACAATCTAGAGCTTCACATATCGCCTCAAGGGTGGAAAAACGCACTGCCTTAGCTTTGCCTGTTTTGAGTATGGAAAGATTGGCTAGTGTAATATCCACTTTTGATGCAAGTTCAGATAAGCTCATTTTTCTTTTTGCCATCACTACGTCTAAATTTACCACAATAGCCATAAAGCGCCTCCTCTATATCGTAAGATCATTTTCTTCTTTTACAATTACGGCCTGATGAAAAACCTCAGCGAGCACTATCAAAAACAACCCCAAAATTATAAATACCATAGCTAAAATAATTGTAAGGATTGATGGGTAAAAAATCACTTTAACACCATATGCAGCTGCAATTATAAAAGAGGAAAAGGCCATGCTCTTTAGGCTCTTAACATTATCTATGATAAAAGGATTTCTTTTGTTCAAGTTTTTAAATACTTTTCTTATCTCATAAACTAACTTTAGGGCAAATATGCCTGTTAAGTATAAAAAAGCGAGTAAGAAATAGTAATTTTCATCAAATGTACTTTTTATAAGATCAAATGCTAACTTGAGACACAGCGGTAAACTCACAACAATAGACAAACCTCCAACAAAAACTACATCCAATAATAATTTAACTACGCCTGATAATCCCTTTTCTCCTAGCACTTGCATTTAATAGCCTCCTTTTCAATATTCTAATTATATTATAAACGCACTTCATCCACTTTTCAATATATTTTTATTGTTTTTCAATAAATTTTTATTAATATACAATAATGTGATTATTATAAAGGTCTAGGATGGTTAAGGAATTAGTAGGAATACGCAAGTGCGATATTAGATTAAAAATTTTTAAAAAAGGGGGGAAGCTAATGAAGCGTTTAAAACCATGTAGGGGTTGCATGGTTTTTGGGGAGTTTTAGAAGGGCTTTGTGAGATGAATAGGTACTCGCCGCCGTGCAAATGCATATTATTCCAAGAACTAAGCTACAAGCCT
>CAYXPB010000389.1:0-3554 GCA_964466645.1 uncultured Acetivibrio sp.
GTGCTATTTCCAGCTTTTTAATACCCAATAACTATTTTAAATTACGAATTGAAGTGAAGGATCTTGAAACTTTACATCTTTGCTTCAATATGTTATAAAGATTAATAAGCTGTTAAAAGTTTGACAAATACGGTTTGGAAAAATGTATTTTGTAAGAAGCTTAATCTAAATATTTTTCATTAATAAAAAGGGGGTATTGTCATGGACGTTGTAGATATTAAGTCAAAAAAGAATATGCCAAAAATACCGGCTAAGGCTATTCTAGGTATTGGCTTACTTGTGGTGATATTAATTATTGCCTTTAATTCTGCCTATACAGTAAACGATCAGCAGCAGGCCGTTGTTCTCACCTTTGGTAAAGCAACTAGTGTTGAGGGTGCTGGAATGCATTTTAAATTGCCCGATCCTATTCAATCGGTTATAAAAGTACCTGTTCAAAAAACTCAAAAACTTGAATTGGGTTATAGGAGTCAGGGTGATGGTAAGTATACTCCAGTAATTGAAGAATCCAAGATGATTACAGGGGACTTTAATATAATCAACATAGACTTTTTTATTGAATGGAAAATAGCAGATCCTATAAAATATGTGTTTTCTTCTATTAATCCTGAGGGGATTTTGAGAAACACAAGTCTTAGTGCTGCAAGATCAATTGTCGGTGCAGCATCGATAGATGAGGTTTTGACAAGTGGTAAAGCTGCAATACAAGGTGAAATAAAGGAAAAGATTATGGAAAGTCTTGATATATATGATATTGGAGTTCAGGTCATTAATGTAAAGGTTCAAGACTCGGAAGCACCTACAGATGCAGTAAAACAGTCATTTGAGAGTGTTGAAAATGCAAAGCAAAGTAAAGAAACGACAATAAACGAAGCAAATAAGTACAAAAATTCGGAACTCCCTAAGGCACAAGCAGAGGCGGATAAAATAGTCAGAAATGCTGAGTCTAAGAGAGAAACAAAGATTAACGAGGCAAAAGGTCAGGTTGCTAAATTCCAGAGGATGTACGAGGAATACAAAAATTATAAGGATATAACAAAAAAGAGGCTATATCTTGAGGCAATGGAAGAAATACTTCCAGGTATTACGGTTTATATAGAGGATGGTTCGGGACAGATTCAGAAAATTTTACCGCTTAAATCCTTTGATAGTAAGGGGGGCAATTGATATGAAAAAAGTAATTATTCTAATAGTAATGTTTTTCGCTCTGATAGCAATACTAACGAGTGCCTATATAGTTAGAGAAGATGAGTATACATGTATTAAAAGATTTGGGAAGATTATCGATGTCAAGGCCTCAGCCGGTTTGTATTTTAAGGTTCCTTTTACAGACAGTAAGTTTGTGCTTCCAAAGAAAAAGATTTTATATGATTTGCAGGCATCAGATGTTCTTACAGAAGATAAGAAGGCAATGGTTGTAGACAATTATGTATTGTGGGAAATCAGCGATCCACTAAAGTTTTTTCAATCGGTCAGTTTGGTATCGGAGGCTGAAAAAAGGATTGATGCAGCGGTTTATAATGCAGTAAAGAATACAATGGGAACTTTAGAACAAGCCAGTATAATAAATGAAGAGCTATCCGGAAGAGGAGAGCTTAATGAGGTTATTACTAACGACGTGGCAAATCAGATTAAGCCTTATGGTATTGATATTAAAGACGTTAAGATAAAAAGACTTGATCTGCCGGTTGAAAATGAAGAATATGTTTTTAAGAGAATGATATCTGAAAGAGAAAAAATTGCTGAACAATATAAAGCTGAAGGGGCTTATGAGGCTCAGAAAGTTAAAAACGAGGTTGATAAACAAGTAACCATAATGATATCGGAGGCAAAGGCAAAAGAACAGGAACTTTTAGGTGAGGGAGAAGCAGAACATATAAGAATTCTTGCTGATGCTTACTCTGGAGATAAAATGGAGTTTTATGAATTTATAAGATCGCTCGAAGCAATGAAAAAATCCCTTAAGGGTGATAAAACTCTAGTACTTCCTCTCGATTCACCACTTACAAAATATCTTGTAAACGATAAATAACAGTATTTTGATTTTATTAGGTCGGAACTCCATATATTAACTAATAAAGTTTTTTGAAACACCTTAATAGAACTACCAAAAAAGTAGTAATTCTGACTTTATTGGGAGTTCTATTTTTATGAATATTTATCTGCCAATAAATCCATAATATGAATAGAAAAATTTATTTTACCATTTTTTCTGGAATCACATGACTTACATAAAGAGTTAATTAAGGAGTGGATTTTTTGGCGGATTTCAAAAAGGTTTTAAAGGATTTGTTTATCTTTAAGGAGCCTGAAAAAATAGAAAAGTTCGTACTGAAAGAAAATGAATCAACGGAATATAATTCTGAAAGTAAAGAAAAAGAATCGGAAGAGAGGGATGAAAGATCTGCTCGAGATGATAACAAAAAGGAGAGTTCTAGTCCTAAGAAGAGAGGTATGAAGACTCGCTTTGCACCTGTTATGCAAGTTGGTGAAAAAGGTGAAGGTGTTGATGAAGAAGACAAAGGGTCAAAGGATAAAGTCCCTAAAGATGTTAGTGGTATGACAAAAGTGAGTAAAAAGTTATCTGATAATATTGCTTATCTCAAGAAAAAGTACACAATTCCGGATAATGGAGACATTGTCATAAGGGAATTTAATATAACTGTAAAGGACAAAACTATCCCTACGTTAGTCATTTTTATTGACGGAATGGTAGATAGAAATGTAATGGATTTGGCCATTTTACAGCCTCTTATGTTGTTGTCAAATATGGAGATAAAGAGTAATGAAAATGAGGTGGGAAATATTATTACAGATCATTTGCTTCCTCATAATCAGATTAAAATTGTAAATGAGTTGAGTAAAGTTGTGGATGATGTTAACTTCGGGAGCTGCGGTATTTTTGTTGACGGTATTGATAAAGCCTTTACTGCAGATATAAAAGGTTGGCAAAACCGTGGCGTAAGCAGGCCAAATACCGAAATGGTTATACGAGGACCACAGGAAGGGTTTAATGAAATTCTAAGGACGAATACGGGACTTATAAGAAAAATTCTTAAGGATGAGGATTTGATAGCTGAAAATATAAGTATAGGCAGGCGAAGTAAAACTCCTTGTTCAATTATGTATATTAAGGATATTGCAAACGTGTCCTTAGTCAATGAGGTGAGAAGAAGACTAGAAGGGATTAAGATAGACTACCTATTTGACTCTGGAGAATTAGAGCAACTTCTTGAAGATAGTCCCTATCTGGCTGTTCCACAAATAATGGCTACTGAAAGGCCTGACAAAGTTGCGGCTATGCTGACTGAGGGCAAGATTGCGGTTGTTGTACAAGGGAGCCCTTTTGTTTTGGTAATGCCAACTACCCATATTGACCTTTTTCATTCGGCGGAGGACTCCTATATCAGGTTTCCCTATGCAAACATGTTAAGAATAATAAGAATAAGTGCAATAGCTATGTCACTGCTGCTTCCTGGTTTTTATGTTGCTATAACAAATTTTCATCAGGAGATGATTCCGACAGATCTTTTATTTGCAATTGAAGCATCACG
>CAYXPB010000390.1:0-3532 GCA_964466645.1 uncultured Acetivibrio sp.
CTTCAACTTGGACTTACCTAATCAACGATAGTGCTGAAAATGTTGGGATTTTACCGATTTGTAGTAATGCAGGCGCTGCTGCATTGAGTTTTTACATTGTTTTATTATATGGCATTATAAATCGTTTTCTTGTAAAGAGTGAAAAGAGAAATTAACTATTGTATTTATAGAAGCTAGCATAATATTATTTGTTTAAATAAGTAATATTATACTAGCTTGAAATAAGAAAAGTAATGATACAAATTACGAGTGTTCGGTAACATAAATTGATAATAATGAGTGCACGATTTATGATATAGGAAGTGTATTTAACATATGAATAATTTGAAGGTATGTTATGTTAAAAAGCACCGGTTGTTTGGTGAAGCTTAAATTAAAACTCAATATATACTAAACATACAAAACAGAAGTTTTTTATTTATAAGTTGAATTTCGACCCCCCAAAATTTCTTTTTTTTTCGTATTACTATTATAGAATAACGAGGAACAAGGAAGAAGGATTTCTTTTATGAGCGAAAAGGATTAATTACTTTACTAAACTAGTTGTTGAAAGATAGGAAGTTTTAATATATAATAAAGCTATGAATTTAACAATATACAAAACAAAAAACAAGAAGTATTAGGGGAGTAGAGAGGTCAGGATAATTCTAAAACCTTACACGTTCAAATCCAATCTTATATCACATAAGGTTTAATCTCTATTTGTTATCTTCTTTCTCTAAATACCCTTAATACAGCAAAAATGAAGACATTATAATTAAACAAATTAAAGTACAGATAGGATTAATATAAGGAGGAATTTGTGGGAGTAGAGAAATTCTAATCCGTTTTATTTTCGTAGAATATTAAATTGTTCAAAATGAATTATACTAGAGAAATAATTTGTAGTATATCTATTTTTCGTTATAGCATTCGATTTTCTTCGTACATATTTTGCAGGTTAGTTGTTGTAAAATACGTAACCATATTTTTGTATACTAATATATGTTTTCTAACTACTTCAAATCTATTTTCTAATATTTCTATCTGTAATACTCTCTGGTATCGTAGAATTCAATTTATGAATTGCTTGTTAATTATAAGCAATAACTGATTTGTATAATGGGTACCTGTAATATTAAGGCGCCTTAAGATCTTTAACTAGATCATATAAAAATAAAATTTTTGGGAGGAATGGTTAAATGAAAAAAGTTATAAGTATGATTGTAGCTATTGCTATGCTTGTTACTATGTTTTCAACAGTAATGAACCTTGGAACAGCATTTGCAGCACAGGATTACGAAACAGTAGCACTTGCAGATCAAGCTTCTAATGCGAGCAGTTCAAATTTATCAGCAAGCAATGGAGGTTATTCGAAATCAATACCAGCAGGTGTATTGGGATGGGCTAAATATGGATATGACAACGCCATCGCTCAGATGGAAAGTGCTGGCGCAACATCTTTTGCTTCAGTTTCATCAACTGGGTTTTCAGTTAACGTGGATTCAGTATCAGGAAAATCAGCTGAAACGATAGTAGTACCAATAAGCTTTGCAAATGTCCCTTCAAGTGGAATTAGCACAGCAGATATGACAATAACATATGATGAAACCAAGCTTCAATATGTAAGTGCAGCTGCAGGAAGCATAGTAACAAATGCAGCTACAAACTTTGCAATAAACAAAGAATCAGATGGTACTTTAAAAGCATTATTCCTTGACTATACTATGACAACTGGGTTTATAAGCACAAATGGAGTGTTTGTTAATCTTACTTTTAAAGTTTTAAGTTCTGCAGTAACTTCTACAGCTGTAAATGTTACTGGTGCAACATTTGGTGACAAGGATCTTTCAGGTATTTCTGCTGCTATAAACGCAGGATCAATATCTCTAAATGAAAGCGTTGTAGCACCTACAACTGCACCTACAACTGCACCTACGACTAAACCTACAACTGAACCTACAACTACAACTCTACCTACTGCATATATGGTTAATGTTTCTTCGGTCGCAGGAAATTCAGGAGAAGAAATAACTGTACCTATAAACTTTGTTAAGGTACCTGAAGTAGGAATCAGCACAGCAGATATGACAATAACATATGATGCAACTAAGCTTAAGTATGTAAGTGGAGTAGCAGGTAGTATAGTAACAAATGCAGCTACAAACTTTGCAATAAATAAAGAGTCAGATGGTACATTAAAAGTATTGTTCCTTGACTACACAATGGAAAAAGAAGCTATAAAAGCAGATGGAGTATTTGCAAATATTAAATTTGAAGTTTTAAGTGCGGCAGTTACTTCAACAACTGTAAATGTAACTAATTCAACTTTTGGAGATAACAATCTAAAAGGTATATCTGCTATTGTAAATGCAGGAGCAATATCTCTTAATGAAGGTTCAACCGTACCAACTCCTTTGAATACTCCAATAGGAGTAACATATCCTGCGACAGCAACACCTGTAAAGACACCCGCAGCACCAACACCAACTAATACAATTGCAGCTACAGGATATACAGTGTATGTTGATTCTGTATCAGGAAAATCAGGAGATACTGTAGTAGTACCTGTAAACTTTGTAAAAGTACCTGCCTCAGGAATCAGCACAGCAGATATGACAATAACATATGATGCAACTAAGCTTGAGTATGTGAGCGGAGATGCTGGAAGTATTATAACAAATGCATCTACAAACTATGCAATAAATAAAGAGTCAGACGGTACATTAAAAGTATTGTTCCTTGACTACACAATGGAAAAAGAAGCTATAAAAGCAGATGGAGTATTTGCAAACCTTAAATTCAAAGTTATAACATCATCAGCTGTTTCAACAAATGTAAGCATCAGCAAAGCAACATTTGGAGATAATGCACTTAGTAGCATATCAGCAACATTAATTGAAGGTAAATTAGATCTAAATGGTGGTGGAGTAATAACAACACCTGTAACTACAGTGCCTGTAACTACAGAACCAACACCTGTTAAGACAATTGCAGCTACAGGATTTACAGTATATGTTGATTCAGTTGCAGGAAAATCAGGAGATACTGTAGTAGTACCTGTAAACTTTGTAAAAGTACCTGCCTCAGGAATCAGCACAGCAGATATGACAATAACATATGATGCAACTAAGCTTGAGTATGTGAGCGGAGATGCTGGAAGTATTATAACAAATGCATCTACAAACTATGCAATAAATAAAGAGTCAGACGGTACATTAAAAGTATTGTTCCTTGACTACACAATGGAAAAAGAAGCTATAACTGCAGATGGAGTGTTTGCAAACCTTAAATTTACTGTTAAGACTGCATCAGCTGTTTCAACAAAGGTAAGCGTAAGCAAAGCAACATTTGGAGACAATGCACTTAAAAATTTATCAGCAACATTAATTGAAGGTATAATAGACTTAAATGGTGGAGGAGCATTACCAACTCCAACAGATGCAGTACCTACACCTAATAAGACATTTACAGCAACAGGATTTACAGTACAGGTTGATTCAGTTGCAGGAAAATCAGGAGATACAATAACAGTACCTGTATACTTTGTAAA
>CAYXPB010000391.1:0-3527 GCA_964466645.1 uncultured Acetivibrio sp.
TTTTGTAAACAAGCTTTTCCAATCTAACATTTGTAGCATAATCTCCCAAAACCCTAAACCCGATTTTTGCAATAGTTCCAGTAGCTTCGGAATTTCCGCTAACTTTATATTCCTCTAAATTTTGGTACACCTTTCCAAAATTCAAAATACCCTTTTTCAGATCATGTGATGCTAAATAAAAATTTTGGTAATCAGAATTAACTAAAATATTCCCTTCTGTCGGAAGTGTATTAGAAGTATAAATATCACCAGTATCTGGATTTACAACTTGTAGTACTTTAGGGTCAAATACTATGTTTGCTTGAAATCCCGCTATACTATCAATATTATCAACTTTAATAGTAGCAGTGACGATTTCACCTACATTTGCAAACTTCTTATCAAATTCCATAGAAAACGTCTTTTTTTCATTAACTGCAAATTCATAATCTTTAGCGTCTGAATACCCTGAAAAGGATCTTATACTTATGTAATAATTACCGGGAGTTAATGATAGGTTTATCACTTCACTACTATTTGCCCCAAGTGTTGATTTAGATATATTATCTCCTGTATGATTATACACATATAAGTCATAATCCGTGCCGATAGGAATGTTTTGAAGCGCAAATACATAATCCCCACCCTGACTGATATTTATTCTGAACCAGTCTTCGTCTTTTAAATTGTCAATAGTTGCAGTTACTCTATCCCTAAGCTGTATTTCTTTATATTGATGAATATAATCATTAACTTCATAGCTATCTGGTTTTGAAATAACCGCTTTAAGAATATAATTAGTTGTAGGGTTTGAACCCCTCCACGAATATACTCTTATATAATATTCTCCTGCCTCACTAATTAGAGCATCTGCTTTTTCCGGTGTATTACCTGATGCTGAAGAACTTGTAACAAAAGCACCACTCTTATCATATATTGCAATATCATAATCGCAATTCTCAGGAATATTGTCTAGTGTTGCAGTAATCTTTCCTGTAGCAGTTGCGTTCACACAATACCAATCTTCGTCAGTGTCTATATTTATATTTGCATTAATATTTATACCTTGTGTTATAGATGTAGCAGTATCTTTACTATCATTTGCTTCATAAGCATCCGGTAAACTACTTTGAGCATATATACTTGAACACACTGTATCTAGATTAATATTTTCAGGAATTGGTTTAATTTGCTTATTATTTCCTTCCAATGAATTATCTTTGGGTTCTATTAATATTTCATCAATATATTTCTCTCCAGCAGGTGTATTTGCAGGGAGTATTGTATAAATAGTTGTTGGTGTGGGCGTAGGTTCTATATTATCTATATAATTTGAAACTGTATTATTGATAACTGCATCTACATTCAAACTTCCTCCTGATGCTACCATACCAGTAAGGTTATTCGAAAAACTTACACAATTTTTAATCCTACTTATCATTTCTGATTGAGATATATTATTATCATAGCTCTTTAATAGTGATAAGGCTGCAGTTACTAAAGGTGCCGCCATTGAAGTCCCGCTAAGAATTCCATAGCTATTATTAGGAAGTGTGCTTAAAATTCTTATCCCAGGTGCCGCGATGTCAATATCATTTCCATAATTCGAAAAATTGGCTAGGTTGCCTTTATTGTCTATGGCTGCAACAGATATAATATTAGGTAATTCAAAACACGCTGGATAAATTTGCGTATCTGAAGTATTAAGACCATTATTTCCAGAAGCACATATAAAAGTAAGCCCACTTTCCTCCATTGCCTCTTTTAAAGCGTAATTATCTTCCGAGCATCCCCAACTACAATTAACAATATCCACATTCATGTTTTTACAATACTGTATTGCTTCAATTACATCCGACGTATATCCACTGCTCCCATTAATAAATTTCACTGGAAGCACCTTTATTCCTGGAGCAGCTCCACATATACCAATTTCATTCTATGTAGCTGCAATTATGCCTGATACATGAGTTCCATGTTTATCATCTATTGAAGAATCAAATACTGTATTATCATCATTTGCAAAATCCCATCCCTGATAATCATCTATGTAATTGTTTGAATCATCATCTATGCAATTGCCAGGTATCTCTCCACTGTTTATATAAATATTATTCTTTAGATCTTCATGGTATATATCGACTCCAGTATCTATCACACCTACAACTATATCTTTAGAACCCTTTGTTCTTTTCCAAGCATTTATTACGTTTATGTCAATACCCGGAATTCCCACAGAGCCATCAACTTCTTGTCCGATGTTCTGTAAATACCATTGATTAGAAAACTCATAGTCACTTAGATACTCAAAAACATCTAATTCATAGTCTTCCTGAATGTAGTCAATGTTTTCATTCTTATTTAGCTCTTTAACAGAATTCTTTATATCATCAGTTGTATCAAGTTCATAAACTTTTATTTTGTCTAAATTATTTTTCTTCTTTCCTTTTACTTTATTCATCTTTAATTTTTTAGAAACCGATTGTTCTACTTCATTTATTTTGTTAAGGCTTACATTTTCTTTGTACTTAACAATAAATCTTTTTTTCTTTTCCTTCAAAATATTTTTAGAATTATCTTGCCCCTTTTTGTTTACTTTGTCACTCACTTTCTGTGAATAACCATCGAACGGAGCTGCATAAATGTTTTGTTCATTAAAACAAATAATACCTGAAGAAATAAATAACTGGGCAAAAAATATACCAGCACTAATCAAAGACATAATTCTTTTTCCCTTACTCATTTTTTTACACTCTCCCCTTTTGTTTTTATATATAGCCCTTTTGTGAAAAGGCTATCCAACTTTAATATTACCTTAATATTCACACCTCCAATATCAATTTTTCAATGTCCATTTAACAATATTAGCAAAACAATCAATAAATTGCAATCCTTTAAATAAATCTTTATAATTCAGAAATCCTGTTTTTAACTCAAGAATTATTAAATAAAAACTAGGTAATCTAACATTATATTGAATCTCATTTATGGAAGCAGCAAAAGAAAACCTATAAAACTTTTTTATTCTCTAGACTCTCTATAATATAGTGGCTTGGTAAACACTTAGTTTTTGGAATCTCAATATATACATTTGTATTCTTATATATAATATAAAGACTTCTAATTTGTTTTTACGACATTATACCAGAAAAATCGTTCGGGCGATTTTGCAAAGAATCCCCTTAAAAAAACCATAAATCATTCTTTCGGTACAGGGGGCAGTAAGACTTTGAATAGGTTTTGGGAACCTATGTTGACAAACTTAACTTTTTCGATATCCCTAAAGGCTGTTTTGATTCTGGTCATGCCCATACCGGATTTCATAAAACGTTTTTTGGGGTCAAGAGTCAGAAGCCTTTGATAGAGCCAGGAATTCCTTCTGTTTGGATTGTTTTCTTTTATGAATTTGTAGACGCTGTTTTCTGCAATTAGGGCGCCGGGATTGCTTATCTCTATATTTTTGTCGGTAATTGATATTGTAATTCCTCTAGATATATCCAAATAATCACGATGTACAAGAGCATTTGCAATTACCTCTTCTAAGGCTT
>CAYXPB010000392.1:0-3519 GCA_964466645.1 uncultured Acetivibrio sp.
CGGTCGCCTACGGACTACCAAACGGCGCCTAATCATTCTATTTGACCGCCTTTTGGGCGTCAAACTGGTAGTCGCCAGTTAACACTAGATGAACATACTTGACGATACCTGCCGAATAGAAAATCACCAATTTCTAACCGTGATAATGTTCAACCCCAGATAATACAGCATTCCTGTTATTCATCCTGGCGACTATCGCCTAACCATATGACACGTAAAAAGAGCATCAGCTTTCGGGCTGATGCTCTTAATCTTTCTACAGCGGATAACGGGAATCGAATATATACAAAAACTTGGATAACCCTTATTTAATGTTTGTCAGATGGCAAGGACATGGTCGCCAGAGAATAATTATATATCATTATACTTTTTATATATTAGTTGTATAGGAGCCCTTTAGTAGCCTTACAAATAAAATATATCATCGAATTGTTATGGCAACACCCTCGTTCAAGCATTTGAATTTCAGAAGATACCTGAACGCTTCCACGTAATTGGTGACGGGTATGTTTTTTAATTATAATTGACGTCTGGTCATAATGGATAATTGGAACCAAGACGGGCTGCAAGCAGTTCCATCTTATTATTCTTATAAGAGGAACCGTTATCGAAGTTAAACATCTGCGGACGACCATACTTTGCAACCTCAGATTTCATAACAGACATCAGATTTATAAAGTTGTCATTTAAAAAAATATCAATTCCAACAATAAAGCGGCTGGTATCGTCAATGAGTGCAATGATAAAGATCTTGTGTTTCTTTCCATCGCTTGTCTTAAGATAAGGACCAACACTACTGTCACCGCACCAAACTCCTTTGATGTGCGGGTGCTCATAACGGCGCATATCCTGCTTCGTGGCAGTTTTCATTTCTAGAGCTAGAGAGTTTAGATAACGGTTCGCCGTTGATTCTGACAGGTCATTTGGACGGATACTTCCGTTATCTCGTAGCTAGCGGTAAATAGCGGTAGCTGACATTCACAGATAGTTGGTCTTAAGATGTTTTATCTGTTCTTGAAGTTCATCATCAAGTTTTCTGGGTTTACCAAGGTCAGCTCTTGAGGAAGGAACAAGAGCATCAAAGCCCCTTTTATTGTAGTGGTTGTACCATTTCTTAATGGTAGTTAGTGCAAAGTGTTTTTTTAGTGCCATCCGGTGTCATTACGCCTCTGGCAGAGTTCCTCTTTTCAAAGTCATACTCAAGATTAATATATTTACAATGAGATAGAATTGAATTAAAACTAGATAATTTGTATTTGTGGATATGAGATTCAATGTATGGAACAATAATTAGCATGGAAGAGTGGCATGAATATCAATATCTCCTCAAAAATATAATAATAGAAGTCAATAAATTGAGTATAGGCATATAAAATCGAGAAAAATTCACAAAAATATTGACATAATGATATATAAAGAATATTATATATTATATAAAGGAGGTGTACGCTATGTTTGTACAATTTTCAGTAACAAATTTTTTGTCTTTTAAAGACAAAACAACGTTGGATATGACGGCAATTAATGCCTATAAAGAACATGAGCACAATTTAATTGATTATGGCACAAAAGAGAAAATTCTTAGGGTTGCAGCATTATATGGAGCAAATGCAAGTGGTAAGTCCAATTTATACTTAGCGATGGCATTTTATCAAAATATAATCAGGGAATCATTAAACAATGTGGATGCTAATGAGGAACAAGCTATTTCAAAATATTATATGCCTTTTGAGTTTATTAAAGTAAAAGAAAATACTGAATTTGAAATTGTGATGATTCTTAATGAATTCGAATACAAATATGGTTTTGAATATAATGAAGAACGAATTGTAGGCGAGTGGATGTATAGAAAAAATATATCTACTAACAGAAAGGTTATTGTTTTTGAAAGGGACAATGATAGAATAGAGTTTGGAGCATCTGTTAAAAAAGCATGTGACACATACAAAGAACAGATTCCTTCTGAAACATTAGTATTGTCTTTCTTTAATAAACTAAAATTAAAGACAGATATATTTAATAGTGTGTTTCAAGGTATAATGGGAATACTTGTGGCAAATACAGATTCGTTTGAAAATATAGTTCTTATTGAAAAGTTTCTACCAAGCGTGATTGATAATAACAAGGAAGAATTATTGAAATTTCTAATTGCAATTGATACAGGAATCAAAGATATAAAATATGAGAAAAATGATAAAGAGATTAGCTTTTGGACAGCGCATTATGATAATGACGGAAATGGTTATTATATTGATCTGTTTAACGAGTCAGAGGGGACAGTCAAAAGCATTGTAATTTTTATTTATGCAAAAGCTGCAATATTAAACAATAAAGCGATGTTTGTAGATGAGTTAAATATTAAATTACATCCTTTATTGTTGAAGTTTATTATTGATTTGTTTTATAATAAAACATCAAATTCGCAATTGATTTATACTACTCATGATACCACTTTACTTGATAAGAAGTTTTTTAGACGAGATCAAATTTGGTTTGTACAAAAGGATAATGCTGGTCGTTCTCAATTGTCGGCATTATCAGATTTTAAAGTTCGATCTGATGCATCATTTGAAAAAGACTATCTTGCAGGTGTATATGGAGGAATTCCACTTATTAAGGACTATGAAATGAAAGAAGGTGAATAAGTGGGAAGTGAGGATTTATTCAAAAGAAGAAGAGAAGAAAGAAAAAAGCGTAATTATGGATATAAAAAGCCGAAAGCGAATTCTTATCTTATTGTAACAGAGGGGGAGAAAACTGAACCTCTGTATCTAAGATGTATAGTAAAACTTATTGAAGATAAAATTGGTGGAAATGTGGATGTTGTTGAAGTACCAATAATTGATATAAGTGGGGAAGGATGCTCAACTTGTAAACTCATTGAAAAGACAGATGAGATAGTAAGAAAAGCAAAAATAATATATCAAAATATATGGGTGGTTTTTGATAAGGACGACTTTAAGGATTTTGATCAGGCTATATATGACGGAATGAATAAAGGATATAAAGTTGCATGGAGTAACCAATCTTTTGAATATTGGGCTTATCTTCATTTTCATTATAGCGATTCTGCATTGCATCGTAATCAATGGTGTGAAAAATTGGATTCGATATTTAAACAATATAACTTAGGTAAAGGGAAATACGAAAAAAATAACTTGGAAATATACTATTTGTTAGATTTCTATGATGGTGTTAAAACGGCAATAAAAAATGCAAATCGAAGAATGGTAGAGTTTGATATTAATACGATGAAGCCTTCTGCATATGACCCGGGAACTACAATGCATATTTTGGTGCAGGAACTAAAAAGATATCTAGACGAGTAGTAAATTTTTTAGAGGCAATTATTGGGCGGGGAATAATATACAGCATCACTTTTTAGAAGCACATAAAAAAAAGAGATACAACACCTAAAAATCGGTATTGTATCTCTTTTTCATTAAGCGGATAACGGGAATCGGATACATAGGAAAACCCGGGAAGCCCTTATTTAATGCTTGTCAGATGGGAAGGACA
>CAYXPB010000393.1:0-322 GCA_964466645.1 uncultured Acetivibrio sp.
TAAGACTTAGGTTCTTTTGTTGAACTATCAGGTTTTCCGGCTTTCGAGATAGAATCTCTCATTTGTGTATCTGCAATTACGTTTTGCATACTATAATAATCCATAACTCCAAGCTTTCCTTCACGTAGCGCAGCTGCCATAGCTTTAGGGACTTCGGACTCAGCTTGAACAACCTTTGCCCTCATTTCTTGAACCATAGCTTGCATTTCCTGTTCTTTTGCAACAGCCATAGCTCTTCTTTCTTCTGCTTTTGCCTGTGCTATTCTCTTATCAGCTTCAGCTTGGTCTGTTTGAAGTTGTGCACCTATATTTCTACCTACAT
>CAYXPB010000393.1:332-3497 GCA_964466645.1 uncultured Acetivibrio sp.
CTGCGATATCAATGGAAAGTATTTCGAAGGCAGTTCCGGCATCTAGACCTTTACTTAAGACTGTTTTTGATATTGCATCAGGATTTTCTAGAACCTGCTTATGGTTTCCAGCAGAACCAACGGTTGTAACAACACCTTCACCAACACGGGCGATGATGGTCTGTTCGCCGGCACCACCGACCAAACGATCTATATTTGCTCTAACTGTAACTCTTGCTTTTGCCCTAAGTTCAATACCGTCTTTAGCGATTGCAGCTATAATAGGTGTCTCGATTACCTTTGGATTAACACTCATCTGAACAGCTTCTAAAACATCTCTGCCGGCCAAATCTATAGCAGCAGCTCTTTCAAATTCAAGTGGTATATTTGCCCTCTGGGCAGCTATAAGAGCGTTTACAACTCTGTCAACATTACCACCTGCAAGATAGTGGGCTTCAAGTTTATTTATAGATACTTCAATACCTGCTTTTGTAGCTTTGATCATTGGATTTACAATCCTTGATGGGACAACTCTTCTAAGTCTCATACCTATAAGAGTAAAGATACCTACTCGCACATTTGCAGCAAATGCAGATATCCAAAGCCCTACAGGAATAAACGAGAAAAAGAATGAAATAAATAGGATTATTGCTCCTATTGCAACAAGAATTAATAATGGATTAAATGGATCTGACATAATATTACCCCTTTCAATTGTGTTTTTTTAATGCAAATTGCAAAGTTTTATAGAACTAACCTTACGAAAACTTTACTGTTTCTTTGTTTCTCTAACAACTATTCGTCTTCCTTCTACTTTTATAACTTTTATTTTTGCGTCCTTTTGAATATACTCCGATTCTGTGACAACATCTAGCTTAACGCCGTCAAAATCTGCTGTTCCAGCAGGACGAAGTATTGTTGCTGCTTTACCTTCTTTACCTAGGAAAAATTTCAAGTCTTCTGTTCCTTCAAAACCCTGTTCTTTGTTCAAAGAATCTGTTAGTACTAGAGTTTTTGATAGCCTGCCTTTTGTGGCAGAGTGGAGTACAAAGGTAAGAGCAATACCTAAAACAGCCAATATGATAATAACTAAAATAAATACATCATATAGGTTTCTCGCTACGGATATAATTCCTAGTATGAGCAGTATTGTTCCCGTTATACCGGGCGCACCAAAACCTGGGTTAAACATTTCGATAATTACCAATATAAAACCGAGTATAAAAAATACAGCCGAAAAGAAATCAAAACTGGTAAAAAGACCTACTAAATCTGGCATATAAACACCCCCTTCTTTATATGGTAAGTATAAGTGACTTAAATAACAAATCAAATATCAAGTCTCTACATTATACATCTTTAAGTCCCAATTGTCATTTTTAATGAATTAAATATCATTACTCTTTGGAAATCTAATTTCAAAGGTTGTATAATCTTCGCTAAACACAGATATTTTACCGTTATATCTTTCTACGATGTTTTTAGAGGTGGAAAGTCCCATTCCTTCACCCTTACTTCCTTTTGTAGAAAAACCAGCTTCAAATATTTTATCTATTATATTTTGAGGAATTATAGGACCGTTGTTAGTGATTAAGAAACTAAAGTATTTTAAGTCCTCAAAGATGTTGATTTTTAGTGATCTGCTCTCATCAAGTTCCTCAAGAGCATATATTGAGTTGTCAATAATATTACCAAGTATACGACACACTTCCCAAGAGGGTACCTGAAAACCGTCTAGCCGTGATGTTGCCTTCAATTCTATTTTGATGTTTCTCTTTTCACAGTCTAGTATTTTAGCTTGAAGAAGTGCATTAATCGCTGCATTGGTGGTCTTCAAAACCTTATTAACTCTTTGTATGTCATTATAAACCTGTTCAATGTACTCTTCAGCGTCTTTGTATTCTTCCATTTCCATTAAGCTGTAAACCACTTGCAGATGATTCATGAAATCATGCCTTTGAGCTCTAAGGGTCTTGTTTAGGTTTTCCAATTGATTTAAGGAGCTTTTGAAGGTTTCGTATTGAGAGACTGAATCAGTTAGCGCAATGGCATTTTTAATGGTAATAAAGCTGTTTATAAATAGCGTGATAAATACCATTACGTAAAAAAACAGGTAAGTGAAATTAAAATTTGGAGCAAATTTATTAAACTTGTTCGAGAAGGCAGTATATGCCAAAACTCCAATAAGTATGCTTAAGTGTATAATATTTAGAACAATTATCGAGGCAATAGTTTTATTTATATTGAGCTTTTTTATCATATAGTCTGTCAAAACTCCATGTTATTTTGTTTGGGTATTTTTAAATATTCTATATTTATATTATAAGATATTATTTTAAATATTACAAAAGGAATAAAAAGATATTACTTCATTTGAAATCGGTGCAATAAAAAGCGAAGGGATTTAAATTCCCTCCGCCTTTTTAGTATTGCAAAATGTAAAGAGAAAGCGAAAAAATTATATCTTAACAGTCCAACCAAACTTATCTTCTAGTTTACCGCTTTGAATTCCAGTTATAGCATCGTATATTTTTGAAGAAAGTTCACCAATCTTACTGTTGTTTATTTCAATTGCTTTTCCATCCCAATTAAGTTCTCCGATTGGTGAAATAACAGCTGCGGTACCTGTCCCAAAGGCTTCTTCAAGTGTTCCTTTCGCATGGGCTTCGTAAATTTCTGCAATAGAAATCTTTCGTTCAATAACTTTTACACCCATAGAATTTAGAAGTTCAATAGTAGAGGTTCTTGTTATTCCAGCGAGAATACTGCCTTCTAATGATGGTGTAATAACCTCACCATTTATTTTGAAAAATACATTCATTGTACCGACTTCTTCAATGTATTTCTTCTCCATTCCATCAAGCCACAAAACTTGTGTATAGCCTTTTTCTTTTGCTTCCATTTGAGCCTTCAAACTTGAAGCATAGTTGCCCGGGGTCTTAGCAAAACCGATTCCACCTTTCACCGCGCGGACATAATTGCTTTCTACATAAATTTTTACTGGATTAATGCCTTCTTTATAATAAGCTCCAACAGGGGAGAGAATTATCATAAATTTGTAAGTATGGGAAGGTCTAACCCCAAGGTTAGCGTCAGTTGCTATTATAAACGGGCGAATATAAAGTGATGTTCCTTCTGCTTCTGGTATCCAATCTTTATCAACTTCTACTAAAGCTTTTACTGCTT
>CAYXPB010000394.1:0-3414 GCA_964466645.1 uncultured Acetivibrio sp.
TAGTAAGTTATGCTATTACACGCATCTGTAACGTACCGTAGGTTTCCATCTTTATACGTGTATTCTATCTTTCTGCCACCTTCTACATCAGTTATGTATTTAAGCATCCCATTATCATAATCTACTTTGTATATCCTGCCACATTGATCAGTTATAGAGTTTACCTTTCCAGCTGAGCTGACATCAATTGTAATGATATTCCCATTTCTATCCTTCATCCAATCAAGGTGTCCTCTTTTATTGTAATGGTAAGTATATTGATCTTTTGTCGTTAGCAAATAAGTATCCGACGCATCTAATGTCAGTGTGTTTCGGCTATTTTCAGCCACGTATTTGCTTCCGTCCCATTTAAATAGATTTACACTTCCATCAGGTAAAGTCAGCTTCTTAAGACCAACATTGCCTGTATCTTCAATTTTGGATTCAAATCCAAAAGTCCAACCTCTACCTAAGGTCCCAATTTTCATGTCCTTTGAGTTATATGTCCTGCTAAATACAAGCTTAAATCCTGGAACGTCAGCTATCATATCTGTATAGGTGCGTGAAAAGTTACCAGATGCTCCTGTTCCACTTTCACCAAAGTGGTAGCTTTCCTTATATTCAGCATATGATGATTTATTGAATTGTATCCTGTATTCCTTTTCTGTCACACCATCTTGAGCAGTTACTTTTATTATTGCAATTCCATCAACTTTGTCAGGTTGGATTATGTCATATGTAGCATTTGGGTTGCGAGTCCTCACGCGTATATGTGGTGCAACTCTTGTTCCAACTGGTAGAATTAAATTGTAATCAGTTTGATCTTCATTGAAAGGATCAAGGAAGCTGTCGTTTATGGTAATAAACTTTAAGTTTGCATCATCTTCCATAGATACTTTTACAGGTGTCTCAGCAATACGATCAATTTCACCACATCTCCATATTGTTAAGTCATTCTTTGTAAATGTAGAAATATTACCTTTTGCCTCTATAATAATTACATTTTGTAAACCTATTACCTCTACAGGTGTAAAGCAATTTCCAATACCATTATTACCTAGCTGGCCACTACTATTACTTCCCCATGCCCATACTGTTCCATCTTCTTTCAAAGCTAAGGAATGATCATCTCCAGCAGCTATGAAGATTACTTTATCTATATTTTTTACTTGAACAGGAATATTGCTGTGTGAACTCGTTCCATTACCAAGCTGACCATACCTATTATTTCCCCATGCCCATACTGTCCCGTCATTTTTTAGTGCTAATGAGTAATCATCATTTGTTGCTATAGAAATAATTCCCGATAAATTAGTTACTTGAACAGGGATATTTTTACTTTCATTTGACCCATCTCCAAGTTGACCATAACCATTATCTCCCCACGCCCATACTGTCCCATCATTTTTTAATGCTAGAATATGATTACTACCCGAATCTATTTTCATTACATTTGAGATGCCATTTAAATTAACATTATAGCTCCCTTTTTCTAATAGTTCAACTCTTCCGTAATCTTCAAGCTGGTATGAGCCATAATACATAGAAGATACTTTTTCAATAATACCAATTTCATTTTCTAAACTTCTATCTGTTGGAATATATACTTTTTTAGTGTTTATAGGGTAATTTTGATGTACAACTCCATTTCCTAATTTCCCATAATTATTAGAACCCCATCCTACTATTGAACCATCTTCCTTTATAGCAAATGCACTAGAACCACCATAATTAATACTCTTAATATTTTCCAACCAGTCTATTTTGTTTGCTTTAGCGGTTTCTCCAGGAGAAAGCCAATTAAAATTTTCACATTCCCATACTGTGCCATCATTCATCAAAAAAGCAGAATTACGGAAATTAACAGTCATCTCTTTTATATTTCCTGCATTCTTAATGTCAATCTGATAACAATCCGATTTTGCAGTTATAATAGTCCAAACAGTACCATCCTTTTTTATTATCAGAATGCGTCCATTATAATTAGCAACCTTTTTAACATTATTTACAACATTATCTATATCTTTAACTTGTTCAAAATCAAAATTATTCCAAGAGTCTTCGTGATAAAACATATCACCATTATTTTTCAGAGCTATTACAGTTCCATTCCCGCTTGACATACTCTTAACATCTGTTAATTGGTTTAATATTGTAGGTGTTGATATCATACCATTACCGCCCCAAGCCCATACCGTTCCATCTTCTTTAAGGGCAAAGCTTTCAAGTGATGTAGCAGCAACCTGCTTTACATCTGTCAAACCTTCTACTTTTATAGGAAATAGACATTTATATGAATATATATCTGAATTCATATCTGCTTTTATACCACATTGAGATTTATAATTATCTCCCCACGCCCACACTGTGCCATTATCGTCTAATGCCAAAACATGACTTCCAGCTAAAGATATATCTATTATACTGGATAAATTTTGAACTTTAATTGGAACGCCGCTTTCCGTATCAGAACCAATACCTAATCCATATGAATTTCTTCCCCAAGTCCATACAGTTCCATCCTCTTTCAAAGCAACAGTATAAGACCATCCTGATAAAACCTTCTTAAACCCATACGATTTAGTTGGATTCATTATAGTTACTACAATTGGTTCAGTTGGATCAGAACAATTCCCTTCAGCATCTTTCGCAACTACGAAAAAAACATACGATGTCTTTTTTTCCAATCCTGGCACTGTAAATGCATTTCCTTCAGTTGATGCAATACACTCATTATCTTTATATATGTCATAACCAACAACTCCAACATTATCAGTTGCTCTGTTCCATGCTAACATTACAGATGATTCAGTCTTTATAATATAGTGAAGATCACCCGGAACTGTCGGTTTTTCATTATCCTTAACCACAGTAGATGTTGGTGTAACTGCTGAAGTAATAGTTGGTGTAGGTGTTGCTGTTGGTGGAAACGTTTCAGTTATTATAGTTGTTATTGAAGGTGTTGGTGTCACTTTAACTTCCTCCGCTGGAAACACCTTTATAAGGCCCAATAGATACATTCTCATATATGCAAAATCTATACTATTAAATAGTTTATTTCCATCAGTGTCTGCTGCCCAAGTTCCATTTGATATATCAAAATCTTTCTTTGACCCAAGTAAAACTAACCTCATGGTTGCAAAATCTATACTATTTCTATTCCCATCTCCATTTACATCACCAATAAGATTTGATTCACCGGGTGCCTGCATAAGGATCTGTCTTTCAGGTTGAACCACATATACTTGTTCCGAAACTGTACTCGTAGCGTACGTTTTAACACTATACATATCAGTAAAAATAATTTGGACCATAAATAGACATATAATTACTAACAAATTTACCTTTTTCTTTTTAAACATTTTTTCTCCCCCTAGAGATTGAAGTTGTCAATATTCCTTGACACATTTTTCTCGAGTAGTAATTTATGTAAAT
>CAYXPB010000395.1:0-3409 GCA_964466645.1 uncultured Acetivibrio sp.
ACATTAAATGTCCCACATGATTGGAGTATTGAGGGTGAAGTTAATCAAGACAATCGTATGCACCCCAGCAAGTACGTCTTATTCGATTAAACTTTTATCTATAACTTGCGGCAAAAGTTCTTTGAAATTTTCGGCAGAAGTGTTTCCTATATTGTTAAGGACGTAGTTGAGCCACTTTTCAGGATCAATTTCTTGTTTTTTGCAAGTTTCAAAAAAACTATAGAACATCGCTATGTTTGGTGCTGCTTGCTGTGAACCTGCAAACAAATAGTTTTTTCTTCCTACAGCTAAAGGTCTAATGGCATTTTCAACTAAGTTGCTATCTATTTCTAACATTCCATTCTTAAGATAATTTTGTAGGCTGATCCAGCGATTAAGCATATAATCTATTGCCTTCCCCATTGGGCTTTTAGGGATTACAGAGTTACGGCACTTATCAATAATGGCTGCAATCTGATTAATTACCGGCAATGATTTTTCTATTCGCATCTTATAACGTTCATCATAACTCAGTTGTTTCTCACGTGCCAGTGCCTCTATTGCATAGAGAACTTGAATCAGCTCTAAGATTTGCGAAGCACGTTGGCGATCATCTTTTAGGGCAGCCTCCACATATCTGCGGGCATGTGCCCAGCAAGAAAGGTGGGTAATCCCGGCTTTTTGAGCCAAAAAGCTATAACCGCTATAACCATCAGTTTGAACATAGCCGCTAAAGGTTTTAAGGTCGTCAATGGAGCCATTAACCGATCTGCTCTTATGGTAATCAAACAATACACTATTTGTTAATGGGGCAAACCTTACCCACATGTATCCAAGATGGCACATTCCTTTCTTAGTCTTATCTTGCACTTTAATTGGGGATTCATCTACCATTTGGTAAATTTCCCTGAAAACATGTTGGCGATGTACTTGATATAAAGGCTTAAGGAGATTTGCACCAAGCCTTATCCACGAATCAAGTGTGGAGTCAGAGATGGTAACCCCCATCTTGATAAGCATTTGGCGGGTGCGATAAACAGGTAAATGATATAGGTATTTGTTAATAAGGATCATACTCAACAAGCGAACACTGGCAATACATTTATGTAATGGCCTATTCAAAGGTGCAATTACTTGCTTTTGATAGCCTTTATCATCCTCCTTAGTAATATATTTTTTACGTATATAGCGGTTGATGTGCAATTTAGCAGGAGTGTAATCCAACTCCTCTGTAACTTCCTGCCCAATACAAATCATATCGGAGGTGTCCTCAATGGGCTCAATAATCACCTCTTTAACAGGCAAATGTGAAGGCAGGGACATACGACCAGGATGTGCTTTTTTTGTCTTATTGCGCTCGTACTCAATACGAATCTTCTCTTGCTCTTCCTTTACAATTTTGGCAACTTGCTCGGACTCAAAAGGAAGACTAAGCTGACCGGGGATTTCTTGAGGAATAAAACGTTCACTTTTTGTTCCATATATGATACGACGCAGTTGTTCAAGTTGAAACTCTTTGTACTCTACATCACCGGTGAGCTTCTTGACCTTTTCTGTGAGTCTTTGTGTATCTTCAATAAGCTTCTCATTATCGCCTGAAAGCTTCTCATTATCGCCTGAAAGCTTCTCATTATCACCTGCAAGCTTCTCATTATCACCTGAAAGCTTCTCATTATCACTTGTAAGCTTCGCTATCGTTTTAATGTTTCCGGAAAGAACAACATCTCTCTCACAAATAATGTCTTCAGCCTGCTGAAGAGAGGCTTCTAAGGTTGCAATACGGGCCTGCAACAATGCCATGTTTTGATGATGTGAAAGATGTTGATTTTCCATGCACAAATATAGGTTTAATTATTTGAAAAACAGACAATTAACAAGCATTTTTTTTTAGAAAATACAACAAATTTATTGCTTAAAATTAAAACGTTTTTTTCGCTTCAAATCTTTAAACGATAAACCTTCTAAAATCATCATTAATTCCTCACGGGTGATTTGCTTAGAAAATCTTGTACTACTCTTAGGCTCACCTGTCGAATATCTGCCACGCTCCAATCGTTTATAAAATAATGCAAAGCCATCACCATCCCAAAACAAGAGCTTTATATGAGTACCTGTACGATTGATGAAAATAAAAACTGATCCGCTTATGGGATCCTCTCCCAAGACGTTACGTACAATCCCGGCAAGCCCATCAAATCCATTTCGCATATCAACAGCCTTGCAACAAAGATAATATTTAAGGTTTGCACTAAAACCAAGCATAACTAATAAATGTTAAGGCACACACCGCTTGGAAGGCTTATACTAATTTTAGGAATAAGCTTTTCCTGTGGATTATGATTTTCTTCTCTTTGGGATTTATTATTACTAATTTTTGAAGAAGAAGTTGAGTACTCGGAGAAATCCGATAAATCGATAAACTTAAGAGATGATAAATTCTTTGAATGTGAAGGTGTATCTTTGGTTTGTGTTCTGAATTTTCGAATCCAATAATACATACCAGAACGTGAAACACCTATAGATTTGGCGTATTCTGCTATTGTCATGCCGCTTGATTCCCAAAGTTTAAAATGCTTAAACATGGAATCATTTAAATAAGACTTATCTTTCATGAGTTTTTGGAGCAAAGGTAGAGGATTCAACTAATCAAGAAAAGATGCTATTGCTCGGATGCTTACGCATATCGATTAATTATAATCAAAATTTATAAATTAACGCAACAGCAAAGATATTGAATTAGACGTTAGATTTTATTCTTATGATTTTGTCAAGTATCCTATTAATATTTTTGAGGCAGCCTATTCTGCTATTTCGACTCATTTTTACTGTAATAGGAATATCCTCCATTTTTGCATATAAAAACACCAATTCTTCCATTTTCTGATATGACCGTTTTTCATTTTCCACACTTCCAATGAAAGTGATTTTGTCAGTAATCGCCACTAGCATTTTGATTATTTCACGAATCAAAATAGATTTAGATAATGATGTAAGAACCCTTTTATGCTCTATCGGATTCAAGTGAGAGAGTTTTTGGTAAATTATTTTTAACAATCTATTTTCTTCACTCAAAAAAGCCAAATAGATAACTAAGAAAGTTAAAGGAATACAGATAATGAGAATAAGTGAACCGTTCATAATAGATAATTTTAATTGTGATAATTTATTATTTTAATATAGTTATTGTTTTCAATAGTATGATATCCGGCATCTAACAGTATATCTTTCAGTTCGATGTCCGTTATTTCGTCCTTAATAAAAATTCGTTCGCAACAATAGATAAATGATTTCTCTACCACTGTATCAATAAGTTCTTTGAATAAATTCATTTTGTTTGAATCAGGTAAGAAAATATGCGAAATTATCATTGTCTTTTTATCTTTTAACAATATTTTAAATCCAGCAATAATCTCCTTTTGAGGATTTTCAT
>CAYXPB010000396.1:0-3351 GCA_964466645.1 uncultured Acetivibrio sp.
CTATACGTCTTTTGGCCTGTATATTGAATCCGTTTGTTCTTTCTTTGAAGCACCAGTCTATTATCTTCGCTAATTCCCTGTCTCCATTCATTGCTTTCTTTAAAGCTGTCAGTATATAATACTGCCACTTTTTTCTTATTACCTTATAATCAATATAAGGCATAGAAATCCATTTTCCACTAGGTGATAATCCCCCTTCTGTCATAAGCATATGTACATGCATATTTGTCTTTAAATCTCTTCCGAAAGGATGAAGTACCATTATTATTCCACGCTCTGCTTTTTTATCTTTGCCATTGTAGTCTTTTACTATATCTTTCATTACTTTTGCTGCTGTATCAAGCATTAGCTTTTGCAATACTGAATTCCCTTCAAAATACGGCCACAGCTTATCAGACACCGTCAATATTATGTGTCTATACGGAACTGCATACATTTCCTTGTTTATTTTTTCGGCCCATTCATCTGCATGTTTTTTACCACAAATGCTACATATTCTACTTTTACAACTATGTGCAAAAACCTCTGTCTTTCCACATTCAGAACACATATATACTGAATGGCCCTTTTCAGGGTCCATACACGATAGCATCTTTTCTACTTCCCTCTTTTCAACCTCCCGTATCTTGTAGATGCAATTTCTTACATATGTATCCCAATTATCATTTAAGCACAATATCAATTTGAAACTCAGCATCATGGCTGCAATTGTTGTTTGTAAATTATCCATAGCTTTAATTTTATCATTATCTTAATAATTTTTCTTCATATACATTTAATGTCAATATTGCCATATACCTTGGGTTTTATAAATTCCTAGACTTTGAATAAATTATATCATAAAATCAGATTATGTCAAACATATGTTCTGCGTTAATTTAAAACTTCTAGTATACCTTAACCTCCCTTAAACCCATAGGAACTATCCCATTATCCACTGGTTTTGCAGAGCTTAATCCACTACCAGCCGCAAGAACCGTCCCCTTGATTATTCACCCCTTAACCTTTGGCTTAACCTTCTTATCCGTTTCTTTTATACTTTTCAAATATGACTTTTCAACAGGCGACAATGTGTTCTCTTGATATTTTCTATATTCTGATTTTGCTTTTTCTAGAGCTTGAGTATGACTTACTGAACCAGCACCAGTCAGAATTTTTCTGCTACCAGACAAAAGAACAGAATCTAACTGTTCTAAATAGTCACTCATATACATCGGTTTATGCTCAATGGCATTAATTTCAGCCAAATCAAAATAACCAGATACAAGATTATTAAGGATTTTCAACTCGTTTTCCTCCAAATAATTCTTCGCAACTCCAATGTCTTTCAATGCCGGCAACTCTCCAGAAAACGAAGTAAGCCCCATAAAAGGTTTTTCTGCAGCTGCACGTTTAAAGATTACTTCCGCAGCTGTATGTCCATGGGCAGCATAATGAAGCTTATTCTGAACCATCTTGAAGAATCTTATAGACTCCTCACTGTTTGGATCATAATCGACACTAGTTGCGTATAAGTCAAGCACCTGACGATACAAAACCTTTTCTGATGAACGGATATCGCGGATACGATTAAGAAGTTCTTTCCAATAGTTTCCGCCACCATTTCCTTTAAGGCGCTCATCATCCATAGTAAATCCCTTAACGATATATTCCTTTAATCGTTCCGAAGCCCAACGCCTAAATTGGGTTGCAATCAATGATTTAATTCTATACCCTAAAGAGATAATCATATCCAAGTTGTAATATGTTACATCATAATTCTTACCATCAGCTGCAGTTGTTCGGAATTTCCGAACAACTGCAGCTTTGTCTAATTCACCTTCTTCAAAAATATGTTTAATATGCTCACTAACATTCGATTTGCTGGATTGATAAAGATTGACCAGTTGTTGTTGCGTAAGCCATATCGTTTCATCCTCCAATTTTACTTCTATATTTGTCCTCCCATCGTCTGTTTGATATATAATTATCTCACCTTTTTCAATCATACATAGCCTCCAATTATCTTGTAGTGTCTTTTTTATGCTACTTGCATAAACTTCATTCAACCATACCTTCATCTATTAAATTATACCACAAAATCAGCTCAAAACAAACATACGTTCTAAAATTTATACTAATCTTACAAGACACCACAGAAAACAGAAAAAGCCCCTCAGGATTTATTCCCGAGGGATCTCTTTGTTCTTTCCAATGTACTTCTAGTTATTAGGACAATCTTACAGTGTTTTAGTCTATTTTATGTCCCGATGGGCTTTTTGAAGTGGATACTATCCAGTAACACCTTCAATTTTCAAACTTATTGATGTTCTTTTATAAACTTTCCAATCTGTTCAAGGAATTTTAATTTCATAGGCTCACCAGGATACCCATTAACAAATGGTATAACAAAAAATTACTAAATATAAAAATTTAGCTGTTACTGGAATACCAGCGTCAATAAATTTTGAATTTAATTCATTTAGAAATGGACTACTCTTATTGAGCCAAGTCATATAGCCATCGATTATATAAGTACCAGGATTGATTGTAATAGAATATGTAGTCGAATCAATTTCAAATGTTAAGTAGTCATTAACACCCGAATGTATTGTAATACTTGGATCTAATGTAGGAAATCCGTCTATTGATACACCGCCAGTCTTGTTATAATGCAAAATAGTTGGAGATGTAAAATCAGCACCTAAGTTACCCTTTACACTATCGAAAATTAAATTTTTGTCTGGACTTGTTAATTCAACTTTAGAGGGAGATATTATCTGTGATTAAACCTGAAACTGTTGTTGGATGGCATAGATTAAAATTTGCTGAGCTTTGGGCTAAGAAATCTAAAAGAATTGGCAGACCAACTATTGACAGGGAAGTTGTAAAGCTTGTACGAAAAATATATAGTGAGAATTTTAATATTTCTACTGAGAAGATACACGAGCAGCTAATCCTTTTAGGATTAAAAAACCCACCAGCTCCTAATACTATTGCTAAATATATTAAAGATATTCGGAAACCTCCTACTAAAAACAAATTGAGAATTGGCATACATTCTTTAAATCTTTCCACAAATTTCTATGGTGATTTTGTAGATTGTAGTCTCTTTTTATCTCCTGATGGACTTTTTGAAGCAGACAGGTTAGTTTACTTTTGATGACGGTTTAGGTCGGCTTGATAATTAAACCTATATTTTAGTCTAGACAATAGGAAAATATTTCGAAGCCTTCCGCTCATTGTAAAACTGTAATACTTCTGAAAACTTGTGATAATCTTCCTTGTCTTCAAATATTATCTATCTATTTATCATCCTAGTTAATCAAACATCATTAATCTCACAAAACCACAAGAACCGACCCCTTGGTT
>CAYXPB010000397.1:0-3306 GCA_964466645.1 uncultured Acetivibrio sp.
AAATCCAATAAAACCAATACAACAAGCATCGCAAATACTATTGAAAAGGACGATGCAGCAAATTTCATAGTCTTTCTCGAAACAGTCCAGTTATCTGTCATTTCGAGCATTTCAATTCTCTTTCTTATTCTCTTTAAATATCTTCTTGTAAGAAAGAATCTGCTCAAATAGGTATAAGTACTAAACCAAATATCAGTTTCTTTGCTTTTGTATACCTGTTTTGATAATTTGCCGCGTTTCTTCTTTTTGTCCATATTGAGTGCTACAATAATAGCAATTATTGAAATCACTATAAGAGAAAAAAGTCCAGCTAAAACTAAAATCATTTGCTGCCTAGTCATAGCTCACACCCCAGCCCTCTTTAAAAAATTGAGCAAACTCGGCTTTTTCCTGCTCATTCAAATGGCTGCACATTTCATCAAAGCTCTTCTTACTTATGGGATTTAGCGCTTTGTATTCACCGTTTTCCCATACTAAAATATCTCTTGTTTCAAAGGTCTTACGGTCTGTAACTCTTGTAAAATACTCTTTAACTGTATCTGCAAAACCCAACATCATTTCTTCCGGGGTATTTGCCTCCATATAGTTTTGTGGATAATCCGCCTCTTCCACCACGGGAATTATTTCTGTAATCCTCTGAATATACCTATGTCCAGAAATGTCTTTATAAAGGTGAACATCAAAGTTAACAACATCTGCCACCTGTCTTTCAGCGACCTTTTCGTTGCTAAAAACCCTCGTTTGCAGCAAATTATTCCTCAAGGCAAGCACAAGGTCACTTGTAGTTTTGGCGTGGTGAGTAAAAATAGTAAAAAGAGATGCCACCTGTGCCATCTGAATCATCCAACTAGCAACCGGTGCTGTTGCAACCTCACCCATTATATTTACAGTACCGTCAGTCTTTTTCTGAAGGTCAAGTCCTTCCTGCCCTGAAACGGTAGTAGTCTCTCTGAACGATACAATATTTCTCTTTGGATATAGCTTTCGAAGATGAAGCTCAAATGCCATTTCCTGTATTCTCAAGGTAAAGGTATAATTTATAAAGCGTACAATTGACATAAGAATTGTAGTCTTACCTGTACCCTGAAATCCTGTAATAGCAGTTACCCTACACCCTTTTACAAGCCACTTCATACAATCTATTGGAAGCTTGTTGTTTTTATCTGTTATCAATTCTTCAGGAGCTTTATCATCTGCACTGTCAAACTTTCTTACAAAGAATACCCACGACTCACAAAACGGTGGTCGTGCAACAACAACACGGCTTCCATCCTTCATTTCGTTGACCTTATATCCGTTGGTCTCGGAGAGTTGTCCTGGATTGTTATATCTATATATGTTTTTACACACCCTGATAAGTTCCTTCTCCGAACCAAAACTCAAAAATTCCAGGTGTATCGTCTTTCCTTTAAAGAATATCCACACACTATCATAAGACATGGGTAAGCTTGAAAGAATTCCACCGCTGTAATCAAACTGCTGGAAGAAAGAATTAGGAATACCCGATACTCCCCCACTTACACCGTCAATTTTCATATCCCTTATTTCGTCTATTACCCCATAGCCTTTATATTTTTGGTATATTCTTTGAACAATAACATTAAGTTTATCATCAAAAGCTGTAAGCCTCTTTACCTTCTGTATATAGGCCTGCTCTATCTCTTCAGTCGTTATGGCATACCTTATGCCGTCACCTTCACCCTCTAGGCTTTTGGGGGTTTGAAGGTTATTTTCCTGAATAAGCATCTCTAGAGCCTTCAAGTCATATTGCTTCTTATAGACGTACAGCAATATATCGAACTTGTCCTGAACACTCAATTCCTTTGCACTTTCAAAGTTCATAATCTTATCTATATTGTCTTCATCAATTTTATAAGTCTTTAGTAATATATCTCGGATGTAGTTTTTTACATAATTCTTTGCATTTACATCTCCATATATACAGGTCTTTAATGCTCTTCTCATCTCATTTTTATTTTGTACTCTTTTTTCAAACTCTTCTCTTGTAATATTCATAGAGTACAGATTGGTTTTTAGAAGATTATTAAAGGTGTCTTTTACAAATTCCAATATTGTATCTAATTCATATTTATCTTCATCTATATCATAATCAAGGTATTTTGCCTTATTTACTCTAAAATAGTACAGTATTCCCCCGGCAACACCAGTAATTATGAGCATAATAAGAAACGTATTGAGCATCTAATCACCTATTTTCTTTTGAGATATATTGATTTCAAGCTTATTTAATATGATCTCAACGGTCCTTCGAACTTCCTGCATAAAGTAATAGTTTGGGTCATCCTTTGAGGCTTTAAGGTTTCTCATAAGGAAATCGACAGCTTTACCTTCACAACAGGCATCGGCAAACTCAATATTATATGGAACCACTCCAATATTGCCCTTTATACCGAACTTTCTCTGTATTGCCTTTGCATTGAATCTCGAATTTCTATCATATCTGCCCATAATAAATAAGCATTTATCCTTTAATTGGTCATGCTCCTCAAAAAAATCCTCAATTATGTTATAGTTTTGATTTAAATTAACCACAATCAAATCTGAATGGTCGAATATTTTTTTGGCAGTATCCGCCTGACCAGGTGCTACATCCACCATAAGAAGGTCATAGTACTCCTTTGAAAGGGTCAATATTACATCTATAACCTCGTTGATATCCTTATAATATAACTCCTTATTCGTAATAGAAGTTCCTGTAAGAAGATCAAACTTGTTTCTTATAAGTGTTGTTGTATACCTTGAGATGTTCTCTTTGTCAACTTTATTATATTTTATAAAACTGCTCAAACCGTCAATTCCGACATCGTTAAGACTTGTTAATTCGTTTTTTATGTACTCTCTATCTATAAAAGATGACTCAAGGGCACTTCTATCAAAATGATTATGTGCCATCAGAAGCTTTAATCTATATTCCAACGCTATCATTGAAGATACCGCCACAAGATTACAGGTTGTACCCGTCTGGTGATAATTGCTCCAAAACGCCAACTGCATATCAGTTCCCCCTTTCGGCCTTTTTTAAAGCATTCAAAAGGCTCTTTCTATCTATTTCAGTACAGCTTTCGAGTATATCCACAAGCATAATTTTTAAGGCCTTAGTAAGCTTGTTGAATCTGAAGGAGTCGTTATATTGACTTTCTATTCTGCACCTGTAATCAATCTCATCAAATTGTATGATATACTCCATTACAGTATTTAGCTTTTCATTTATATCTAAGAGCGTATCTGTATATTTTGTATTGATTTTGCTGTTTACCACATCACGATATATTTTTATAATATCCA
>CAYXPB010000398.1:0-3303 GCA_964466645.1 uncultured Acetivibrio sp.
AATACCATACTCTGTTATCTGTTCACCTAACCACATCAAAAATGCAGTTCCTGCATTTTTGATGTGGTTAAGTGAAATACCGTTTCCAATACCATACTCTGTTATCTGTTCACCTAACCACATCAAAAATGCAGTTCCTGCAGTAAAAGATAATGTAATTGTTAAAAATGCAAATATACCAGGGTTTAAAACAGCACCTCTTAATCCAAAATACAATCCAGTAGCTTGTAAAAATGCTAAAAGTACCGTTCCGTATCTTGTATAACGTGCTATAATTTTTCTACCTTCTTCGCCTTCCTTAGCTAGTTGTTCAAGCTTTGGAATAGCTACGGTCAAAAGCTGCATAATGATCGAAGAGTTAATATATGGTGTTATGCTCATCGCAAATATTGTGGCTTGTGAAAACGCACCGCCTGATACTATGTCAAAGAATCCGAATATTGTTCCGCTTCCTGCCAACTGTTTAAGTTGTTCCGGATCCATACCAGGAACAGGAACATGACATCCCAACCTGAAAACCAAAAGCATCATAAGAGTTATGAACATTTTTCTTCTTAAATCGGGAATCTTCCAGGCATTTCTTATAGTTTCAAACATTCCACCCATATTATATCACCTCGGCCTTTCCTCCCGCAGCCTCAATTTTCGTTGAAGCCGTCTTTGTAAATCTTGCTGCCTTAACAGTAAGTTTCTTACTAATCTCGCCATTTCCTAAGATTGCAACTCCATCAACGATCTTCCTAACAATTCCTCTTTCTAACAATAACTCCGGTGTAACAACTTCACCGTTTTCAAATTTGTTTAAGTCTGAAACATTTACTTCAGCATAAACCTTCGCAAATATCTTATTGTTAAAACCTCTCTTTGGAATTCTTCTATAGAGAGGCATCTGTCCACCTTCAAAACCAGGTCTGACTCCTCCACCTGCACGTGCATTTTGTCCTTTATGGCCTTTGCCGGCAGTTTTTCCATTACCTGTACCTACACCTCTGCCTTTTCTTTTAGGTGCTTTAGATGAGCCTGGTGCTGGTTGTAATTCAAACAACTTCATGGATTACACCTCCTTTTAAACTTCTTCTACTGAAACAACGTGTTCTACTATTTTTATCATTCCTCTAATTTGTGCATTATCCTGCTGTTCAACTACGGATCTTATTTTCCTTAACCCTAAAGCTTTCACAGTAGCTAACTGTTTTTCCTTAAGTTTATTGGTACTCTTTACCAAAGTAATTTTGAGCTTAGCCACTAGAGTCCCCTCCTAACCTAATACTTCTTCTACAGTTTTATTTCTGAGTTTAGCCACTTCTTCGACAGTTTTTAAGCGGGAAAGTCCTTCAATAGTAGCCTGCACCATATTTATAGGATTGTTTGATCCTAAAGACTTTGTCCTTATATCACGAATTCCCGATAACTCAAGAACCGCTCTTACAGGTCCGCCGGCTATAACTCCGGTACCTTCACCTGCTGGCTTAATTAATACTCTACCAGCACCATATTCTCCAATAACCTCATGGGGAACAGTCGTTTCCACCATTGGTACTTTTATAAGATTTTTCTTAGCGTCTTCTATACCTTTTCTGATAGCATCGGGTATTTCTGCAGCTTTACCCATTCCAGCGCCTACATGGCCGTTTTCATCTCCTACAACAACTAAAGCACTAAAGCGGAAGTTTCTACCACCCTTAACAACTTTAGTAACACGACCGATGTTTACTACCTTTTCTTTCAGATCCAATACACTGGCATCAATACGTTGCAATTGTTTTCCCTCCTTCTACTAAAACTCTAGGCCTGCTTCTCTAGCAGCCTCTGCTAACTCTTTTACGCGACCGTGGTATATATAACCACCTCTGTCAAACACAACCTTCTTGATTCCACTATTCACAGCTTTAGTTGCAACAAGCTTACCAACTTCTTTTGCTGCATCTTTGTTTCCACAAAAGCTGAGTTTTCCTTTAATTTCCTTATCTAGCGTTGAAGCTGCTACAAGAGTCTTACCAGTGGAATCATCTATAACCTGAGCATACATATGGTTTAAACTTCTAAATACATTCAAACGAGGACGCTCAGTTGTCCCAACTATCTTTTTACGAACCCTTGCGTGCTTTCTAACTCTAGCTATATTAGAACCGGGTTTTATTATCATTTAGACTCACTCCTTTTTACTTCTTACCTTTACCGCCAGTTTTACCTTCTTTACGTCTTATAACTTCTGTTTCATACTTGATACCTTTACCCTTATATGGTTCAGGTAATCTCTTACCTCTTATTTTAGCAGCAAATTCTCCAACAGCCTGTTTGTCTATGCCTTTAACAATTACCTTGTTTTGTGCAGGAACTTCTACAGTTATTCCTGCAGGCTCTTCCATTTCAACAGGATGAGAGTATCCTAAAGTAAGTACTAATTTATTACCTTGCTTTTGTGCTCTGTATCCAACACCATTGATATCCAAAGCTTTTTCAAAACCTTGAGTTACTCCTGTAACCATGTTGTTTATCAAAGACCTTGTCAAACCGTGAAGAGCTCTATGCTCTTTCATATCGGATGGTCTTTCAACTAATATCTTACCATTTTCAATCTTAATTGTCATTTCTTTATGAAATTCATTTTCTAAAGTACCTTTTGCCCCTTTTACTGTTAGGGTAGAACCTATTAATTTTACGTCTACTCCTGCCGGTACATCTATGGGCATTCTACCAATTCTTGACATCTTGTTGCCTCCTGTTCTTAAGATTGTGAGCTCTGAAATTCATCGGAACCCTTTTCAGAATCTTATATAGCATTTTGTTATTTATTATACATTTATTTATTTATAATTACCATACAAATGCTAAAACTTCTCCACCAACGCCTTCTTTACGAGCCTTCTTATCCGTCATAATACCTTTGGAAGTAGAAATTATAGCTATACCAAGACCTCCAAGTACTTTAGGCACTTCACCCTTGCCTGCGTAAACTCTAAGGCCTGGTTTACTTATTCTTTTTATACCTGTGATGATATTTTGCTTGTTTCCAGCATATTTCAGAGAGACTCTTAATACTCCCTGCTTACCGTCAGCAATTTCTTCAACACCCTTTATAAAACCTTCTTCTAATAAAATACTTGCTACTGATTTCTTCATATTAGAAGCCGGTATGTCAACTGTAACATGTTTTGCAGAACTAGCGTTTCTTATCCTGGTCAACATATCTGCTATTGTATCAGTCACTTGCATATGTTTAACCTCCTTTCGTAGTTTTCTACCAACTTGCTTTTCTAACACCAGGAATTTGGCCTTTGTAAGCTAATTCTCTGAAGCAAA
>CAYXPB010000399.1:0-1657 GCA_964466645.1 uncultured Acetivibrio sp.
CTCCAGACGCTTGTACAGCAGTACAAAGCCATCCCCCTCCCAGAAAAGGGCCTTGAGGCGATCACGACGTCTCCCACAGAAAAGGAACAGGCTTGGAGAAAAAGGATCCATGCCAAAGGTTCCCTTGATGATTGCGGCGAATCCGTCGATTGACTTGCGCATATCGGAATATCCGCAGACTATGTAGATTTCTTCAGCTCTTGCAATATCGCCTAACATATGGTTTTCAACGCGGATAGAACTGCTTCGATGGTTTCTCTGGAAGTTCCATCACTGATATCTACACAAATCGAAGAAAGATGGATCGTGACTGCTGCAGATGTTTTTGCTTGTCGGAAAGCTACAGGTACAATCTGCTGCTCCATTTTCTGAGGTTCAAGTGCTCCGGTTTCACATGCCAGGGCGCGCACTCTTTTCAACCAGTAATAATAGGACTTGATTTTTATATCGTTCTGGCTGCACCAACCGACAACTGTCATGCCACTGGTCTGGCAGGTCTGGATGATCTTACTCCATTGTTTGAGTCGGAATTCAGTTTTAGCATCTGTGATTTTATCCATTTGGGGATACCCTCCTTAGTGATTTTAGACTTTTGGGACAGTGTCGAAAAAGTCGAAAAAGTCTAAAGACTTTTTGGATGGATTATCTCATATGGATGGATAAGCTGCTATGCGCACTAAGATTAAGCGCTTACATTCTTCTTAAATTTGGCGGGCGGGAAAGCCTTATTCATAGCATAAAGAAAGACGGTCATCATATAGACAACCGCCCTTAAGCCTTGTATATTGAGGTTATAAATCACTTACTTTCCGTTATTTATATCTCTGATAAAATGATTGCTTCATCCTTATAACCTTCTAAGTCTTCTTTTAACCAAGGTTTTTCATTATCTCTTCTTTTATGAAATCTTAAAGTTACATTTTCATCATTAACACTAAGAATAATAGAAAATTTATGTTCTGGATAATCCATTTTAAGCTTATTTTCCCACGATTCCATCGCTATTTTTCCCATTTGTAACAAATTTGAAATATTTGTACTTTCAACATAATCATTTATCCTAATTTCATTACAACTTGCTTCATATCCTGTTCTGTCACCATACATTGAGATAATTCTAGGAAAGTTAATCTTCTCCTCAAAAATTTCATCATTTTGGTCTATAATAATGCATTCAAACACCTCTTTACATTTAGGAAATAAGATGTTGAACAAATCTTTAGGATTTACTTTAATATCACAACATTCAAGCTCAGAAATGGAATTTTGTAAATTACTCATATTTCTATTTGTTTTAATCAAGCTATCATCTCCTCACAGGTTTAATAACTACTTCAATTTTTATTCTCCAAGGAACTTCATTCCTTTTTTTATTGCATTACTAAAGTCCGAATCTTTCAATAGTTTCTGTATAATCTTAGGTGCAAGTTCACCAGTTTTTTGATTATAAAATTGTTTTTGTTCAATATCATAATACCACTTTGTATTATTGGGTTCATGGTAATGTATTTGTCCAGCTCTCTCTCCAGGTGCTGGATTCTCAACATCTATTCTTTCTGTTTTTCCATTTTGCCAAACTGTTTTGCTTTCAAATTGGGTTCCATTTTCGCCTAACATTTTGTTAGGGTTACTTCCCCCCTCATCACCATTCTGTCCG
>CAYXPB010000399.1:1667-3290 GCA_964466645.1 uncultured Acetivibrio sp.
ACCCGAGCTGTTTTTCATAGCATCAAATACAGCGCCATATTTATCAACAAATAGTATATGCCTGGAAAGAATATCGGCTGAAACTGCCTCTGAGCCGATTGCTATTGACTGTGAAGCTACACCTCCATATGCTATGGAACTGCCACCCACACCTGCAAATGCAAGTGATGGCATACCTCCTCCAAAGGTGTTACTAATACCTGTTGATACCTTGTTCATATAATAAGTAAATGTAGCTCCTCCTGCTGCAATCAATATCGGCAATTCGTATGCTGCTGCATATACTGTTACTATTAATATGCCAGCATCATAACTTGCATTTAGCGCATCATTTTCATCAAAATCAAGCATATCTGTATACATCTGCAATCCCACTTGTGATACATATGCTGGGAATGACTGCGCTAATCTATCCTTGTTCCATTTATCCGGTTTACCGAAATACCTCTCGAATTCCCCTCGTATATCTACGTAGTCTTCGAAAAATCTTGCCTTCCACAACTTATAAAAGTCACCATTGACTGTCATTAATGTAAGGTCTCTTGTGTCATATTCACCTAATTCGCCCTTGCCAAGTAAATCATAAAACTCACTTAGACCAATTTTTTTCTTAAAAGATGATTCATCTAATTCCAATTCAGATGCAAATATATTTCTGCCTTTTTCTTCCGACAATTTGACAGACATCTGCAGCTTGTATAGTTCATTGAGTTCATCTTTGGTTACTTTTATGTTATCAGGTATCTCTACGCTCTTAAACGTCCGTTCATATATGTTTCCAAATCTATATTGCGCATCTTCAGTCAACAGTTCATATATTCTTTCCGTCTTAAGACCGAGTCTTTCCTCTGCCTTGGATAATTGATACCTCTCCCAAAGTCCTGCATCATTGCCATGCTTTTCATATATTTCCTTGGCTACATCACTATTATCGATTCGCGCCAGCGTAGCACGATAACCCTCGGCATTTCTATTTGCTTCCGCCTGTTTGGCTGTTTGTGATTTTAGGTCTTTACCTGCACCCATTTCTTCCTGCAGCCAGGTTTCTTTCTGGTTATTTATCGCATTTATCAGCCATTTTGCCTGAGCATTTCTCGTTATATTTTCGAAATACTCTTCTTCTGTTATGTGTCCTGTCGGGTCGATGAAGCGGATCGGGTTGTTGTAGCAGTATGTGTACAGGTTAAGGCTCAGGGGGTTACTGTCCTCTCCCCAGTAGCTGTCCTCAGATATGAACCGCCCTATATTCGGGTCGTAATATCTCGCTCTGAGATAATACAGTCCTGTTTCATTGTCAAGGTACTCTCCTGCATACCGGATATTACATGCTGCTGTCTCTATTGTAAGTATTGGATTGCCGAATATATCATAGTCGTAATTGTTCTGTACTTCTCCTTCTGCGGTCACGGTCTGTACTGTATCTCCATGTCCGTTGTATAGGAAATACGCCATGCCTGTCCCATTGCTATACTGTGCTATATAGTTGACGCCACGGATATATCGTGTCTTAACCTCGTTATTTTCATCTGTCTCCAGTATCACATGCTGTCTGTCATACAGGAAGCAGGTGACCTCAGGCACATAATTGTTGTCTGATTTACGTACGGTCTTGCTTACCCTGAG
>CAYXPB010000400.1:0-3244 GCA_964466645.1 uncultured Acetivibrio sp.
AGCCTATTGACAACATAAGATTGTATGTCCTGGATAAGGATAAAAACCTACAGCCCATCGGTGTACCTGGTGAACTCTGTATTGCAGGGGAAGGACTTGCAAGAGGCTACCTGAACAGGCCTGAGCTTACTGCTGAAAAATTCATGAAAAACCCATTTATACCGGGGACAAGAATGTACTGTACAGGGGATCTTGCGAGATGGATGCCGGATGGAAATATTGAATACCTTGGAAGAATAGACCATCAGGTCAAGATACGAGGCTTTAGAATTGAACTTGGAGAAATCGAGTCACTTCTCCTAAAGATTGAAGGTATCAATGAGGCAGTGGTTGTTGCAAAAGAAGACGATAGTGGGAGCAAGTGTTTGTGTGCGTATATGGTATTGAATAAGGAGATTGGAACTACTGAAATAAGGAAAACCCTTCTCAGTGTCTTACCCCATTATATGGTGCCATCATATTTTATCAAGCTGGATAAGTTACCTTTATCTCCGAACGGGAAGATTGATAGGAAAGCCTTGCCGAAACCTACTATGAATGCAACCGGGGTGAAGGATTCCAACCTTCCGAAAAGTGGAACCGAAAGGAGAATTTCAAGTATTTGGAGTTCAATCCTTGGCATAGAAGAGATAGGTATTGATGAAAATTTCTTTGAGATTGGAGGACATTCTCTTAAAGCAACTGTTCTTGTATCCAGAGTAAGAAAGGATTTCGGTTTGGAGATTGTTTTGCGGCAGGTATTTGAAAACCCAACAATAAGAGGGCTTGCTAGAATAGTTGATAAAGCCTCCAAAACTGAATATCCCCAAATAACGACTGCTGTTGAAAAAGAATACTATCCTTTGTCATCATCCCAAAGGAGGATGTATGTCCTCTGCCAGCTTGAGGGAGAAAGTGTGAATTACAATATGCCTCAGGTTATGATTGTTGAAGGCCAGCTTGATGTGGAGCGTTTTATCCTTGCATTCAAGGAGCTTGTCAAAAGGCATGAGGCTTTGAGGACTTCATTTGAACTGGTGGATGGAAATCTGGCTCAAAAAATCCATAAAGATTTGGAATTGGAAATAGAACATAAAATAAATCTTTCAGATGATTTGGACAGTATAGTAAAGGATTTTATAAGGCCTTTCGATTTAAGCAAGGCACCCCTGCTTAGGGTATCACTGGTGAAAACATCTGAAAACAAGCATTTGATGCTATTTGACATGCACCACATTATTTCTGATGGGGTATCCATGGGTATAATGGTGCGGGAATTCATGGACTTATATGAAGTTAAGGGCCTACCTGGACTGAGCGTCCAATACAAAGATTATGCAGAATGGGAAAACAATCTTTTCAACTCAGAGATATATAAGCGTCAGGAGAAGTACTGGCTGGATGTTCTGTCCGGCAGTATACCGGAACTGAAACTTCCTCTGGATTATCCAAGAGGAGGACGGGCTTATGACGGGGGGATAATCAATTTTGAAGTAGGCAATGCGCTAACCGAGAAATTGAAAGCACTGGCTTCACAAGAGAATGTGACACTATACATACTGTTACTCAGTGCGTATTTTGTACTCCTTAATAAATTTACAGGTCAGGAGGATTTGGTAATAGGTGCTGGGACATCAGGAAGAAGGCTTGCAGAACTCGATGGGATAATTGGTATGTTTGTAGGAATATTTGCTTTAAGGAACAGACCTGAAAATGACAAGCCCTTTGATGTTTTGATGAGAGAAGTTGGAGAAAGTGTCATGAAGCTGGATGAGAATCAAGACTATCCCTTTGATGACCTCATTAAAAAGCTTGGCTTGAAAAGGGAAGCTGGAAGGGTTCCGCTGCAAGATACCATGTTCATACTGCAAAACATGGAAATACCGTCACTTGAGCTCCCAGGTGTAAGCTTTATTCCGTATAAATTCAAACTGGATGTTTCAAGACATGACATCGCATTGTACGGACTGGAAAAGAACGGCGTATTGATGTTTTATTTTGAATTTAGTAGGAATTTGTTTAAAGAGGAGAGCATTGAAAAACTTTCCAGGGTTTATATAAAAATACTGGAGCAGGTGGTTGCAGACAAAAAAGTGTTATTAAAAAATATTGATACCTTTGATGAACTTGAAAAGGAAGCATTGGTAAAAGTCCTCAAGGATACAGAGAATGTGAGTATTGAGTTTGATTTCTAAGGCATTTAAAAAATAAAATTTTAGGAGGTCATTATGGAAATGGATATCAAAGCAAGAAATGATTTGGATTTGGGAAGTAATAAGGAAAAAAGGAGCAGCATTCAAAAAGCATGGATGCTTATAAAGTCGCCGAAGATTGCAATGAAAGAAATAGCGGAAAATCCGACTATTTTGTTTCCACTTTTGATTAATGCATTTGGCTATGTATCTCTAGCATTATTGGCGTTTCCAACATTCAGCGGACCCCATTTGAAGGGGTTAATGCCTGATCTTGCACCCGATCAAAAGAATATAGAGATTATTAAAATTCTCTTAATAAGCCCTTTTCAGACAATATTCCCATGGATTCTTTATACAGCCATATATTTCGGGTTGATTAAGCTTATGAAGGGTAAAGGATCATTTAAACAGGTAGCTGCTGTTACCGGGTACTCATATGTGACTATTATTTTATGGTTTGTAGTAAGCATTGTTGCTTCATATTTTACAGATGTTCTGGAATTTAATGCGTCATTTACTTACCTTTTGGACTTATTGGCTCCAAGCCTAAAAGGGGGCTTATTTTATAAATTTATATTCAGTTTGAACATTTTCACAGTCTGGCAGTTTATTTTGATTGCTATAGGTCTTGTTGAAGTGACCAAATTAAGTAAGGCAAAAATATATACGATGGTTTCACTATCATTCGGATTTATTGTATTCATGAACACTTTCTTTTCATAATAAGAGGAACGGACAATCCTAAGCATCCTTGGATGCTATGTGTCAGAGTATAAAATTACAAATACATTGGGGGGATGTTAGTGAAATATTTTAGTATTCCGGCAGATTTTAAGTTTGGAACAATAGATGAGTACCATAGACTCAATAATTTCTATAAGGATTCAAGAGTAATTGAAACTTATGGACAGGTAACTTCAGGAAACAATTTTGAATCCGGAAGGGCACTGGAACTTTTGCCTCGGATTGATGTTGCCGATTTGTCAGAGTATATCAAGTACTCGAAGGAGAAAGGGATTGATTTCAGCTATACCATAAATGCACCTTATATGAGAAATAGGGAATTCAGC
>CAYXPB010000401.1:0-3212 GCA_964466645.1 uncultured Acetivibrio sp.
GCCTTCAATTTAGCATGGAATGAAGGACGTTCCATGTCCTTAGAAGCTGCTATGGAGTTTGCGATGCAAGATATTTTTGATAATAATTAAATATCTTAAAATCTTAAAAAGATACCTAAGTAAAAGCGTAATCTAAGATTGCGCTTTTATACTTTTTTAGCGCTTTTGTATCTATATTTTATACTTACTGGAAACTATATTCTAAATTCTTATTAATTATTAGCAAATATTTCCGATATAAATTAAAGGATAACGGCTTTTAAAGGGAGGAAGTTTATATATGGAAAATACCATTAAAGACAGATTTATCTTTACTTATGAAAGTGGTGTTACCGGAAGCTTTTTGGTGGCCAGCGTCGCTAAGGATGACAGTATTGTGGAATTTCAAGTCAATATGCTAGCGAAAAATCCTAATAAGCATATCTTGCCTCTTGATGTAAGGAGGAATAATAATAGGATTAATTTGTATTACAATGTGACTTCAAAGCTTTCTCTTTCACAATACTTAAGACGAAGTCAAATCAGTAAAAATGAGTTTGTAGACATCTTTTCAGGTATTGTAAAGATCCTTTTAAGCTCTAAAGGTCTTTTTCTTTCGGACAATTCTTTTTTGTTAGATGATGAATACATTTACATAAGTCCGGATACTATGTGCATTTCACTTATGTATATACCCGTAAAACTGGATATTGATATTACAAAAGCTTTAAAAGAATTTGCCATAAATTTTGTGGTATATAGTGCAAATATTTATGAGGAGAATAGCGATAGTTTCTTGCAGCAATTTTTAAGTTTTTTGAAAAAAGACAACTTTAGTATAATAGATTTTGATAAGTTTCTAAAGGAAATGAAAAGGGTTGTAGGAAAGCAACAGGAGACAGATTCAAATAAACCGAATGAAATTCCTCAAGAGAGACAAACCTCTGCAAATACAAGTATACAGGAGAAGACCGAGACTGATTTTAGACCAAGCAAGTCAAAAGTTGATATACCAAAACCAAAAACTGTGGAGGGTAGAGACTTAAAAAAAGATGTTTCTTCAAACAATAGACAAGTAAAGGAATTAAGAAGTACAGAGCCAAGGAGTAAAAGTGTTATAGGTGATCTTTCTGGTAAGCCAAATATTTTAATAGGTGCATTAATACAAGCTGTAATAGCAATAATTGTTTTGGTGTTGTTTTTTTCAGGAAAGCTCGATTCTCTAGGAAATGATAAAGCCTCTACTGCTTTTGGACTTATACTAGTTACTGCGGCTGCTAGCTATTTTATGTGGAAAAACGTGCTAAAAATAAAAATAGTGAGTGAAAGAAGTTCTAATAAGCCTGCAACTGTTAAAAGGCCGGAAAACAAGCCGAGGAATAATTCATTTGCACCTAAGGTTGTTGAAAGGCCAGCTAAAGATTCAAAAGTAAACGTTCAGACAAAAATTCCTGTCGTCAAGAAAGATAAACCCAATGAAAATAAAGGATCAGATATAAATAATTTACCTAAGGTTTTTGAGAAGCCCTATCAAAGTGAAGCGGTTAAGAAACCCGTTGAAAAAATGAAGTCCGCGCCCATTAAGATAAACAGTAATGTAAATGAAACTGTTTTGTTGGGCAGTTCAGATTTAAAATATCCACATCTTCAAATTTATACGGATAGCGGTGTTGAAGATGTTGTAATAAATAAGCCTAGTTTTGTAATTGGAAGACTTGAGGGACAAGTTGACTATGTGCATTCAAACAATGCTATAGGAAAAGTACATGCTGAAATTATTACCCGGGAGGGGTGTTATTATTTAAAAGACCTTAATTCAAAAAACGGTACATACATAAATGGAAAGAGGATTGATAGCAATACAGAGTATGAGATAAAAAACAATGACAAATTAACTTTAGCAAATAGTGAATTTTTATTTATAGTCTTGTGAGTGAGAAAGTAAAAGGGATCAATGCTTTAGGATTTTTGGTTGTTTTTTAAACGACTTCATTAATTAAAAAAGGTCAAATGGGTGGTGGGGGAAATAATAATTAACTGTATTGAAGGTACGACCCTTTTGGTTATAGCTTTGAGAAGTGATATTAGAAGCTACAAAATTAAAAATATAGTTACCTTAACATTTATAATTATAGGCATGCTGACAAACTCGATAGCGTATGGATATGAAGGCTTTATCGATTCATTTCTAGGAGCTATTATACCTCTTTTATTGTTGTTTGTTTTATATGCCCTAAAAATGCTAGGAGCAGGTGATATAAAGCTATTTAGCGCTCTAGGTGCTGTTTTTGGTGTGAAATATATCTTTGAAATTTTGGCATATTCATTTATTGCAGGTGGAATAATAGCATTAATATTAGTCATAGTTAGAAAAAATGCAAAGGATAGAATAATGCATTTGTATAATTATTTAAAGTCGTTAATTCTGACGTTCAGATTTACACCCTATACAGAGTTTGGAAATAAGGAGGATAGTGGGAAATTTCCTTTTGCATACGCAGTTTTTTTCGGAACAATTGTTTTTATTTTAGGTGTAGTGTTGAAATGTTTACAGGCTTAAAGTAGAATAAAAGTAATTATCTATTTAAAGGATGAATTTATTATGGAAAAAAGTCCGAACTATGACACAATACTTTCGCAAATCGGATGTAAAAGTACAAAATCAAGAAAAGTTATTATAGAGGTACTTGTCAAAACGGATATTCCCTTATCGGCAGAGGAGATTTTTCTTCTTGTTAAGGAATCCGGAGCATCAACAAATCTTTCGACTGTCTATAGAACTCTCGATCTTTTAGAAAGTAAAGGTCTGTTGGATAAATGTATAATGAGTGAAGGAAGAGCAAGGTATCAACTTGTGTTAGAAGGGCATAAACATCACATAACATGTACTAGCTGTCATAAGTCTGTTCCAATAAGTATCTGTCCTTTAGAAACGCTTGAAAAGGATTTAGTTAACAAAACTAATTTTAATATAACGGGACACAAATTAGAAGTGTATGGTCTTTGTCCAAAATGCAGAAAAAAAGATTAAAGGCATAGAGTATTCTAATTAAAATCAAGTGAATTATTAGCACTCACATTTAGTGAGTGCTAAAATTATCTTGACAAGCTTTTGCAATGGAAGGTAATATATTTATTAGGGAATGTAATTTCCATATTCTCAATGTTAAAAAATTTCGACAGGAGGGTGCTGTGATGAATCACCAAAGTGGAACAATATCCATAAATACAGA
>CAYXPB010000402.1:0-3167 GCA_964466645.1 uncultured Acetivibrio sp.
ACCAGTATGATGAGGAAACCGGGCTGTATTACCTCAATGCAAGGCATTATGATCCCAAGATTGCACGGTTCTTGCAGGAGGATACGTATTTAGGTGACCCGAATGATCCGCTTAGTTTGAATTTGTACGCATATGCTGCAAATAATCCTATAACATACTATGACCCAGATGGACACTTGTTTAGAGAAATAAGAAATGCTTACTATTGGCTGAAATATAAAATCAACCCCGATTCCAGACCTTCAAAACCAACAGAAGATGCTATTGTAGCATATAACCCAAATTGGGCAGATAAAGCAGATGACTTTTTAGATAATGCAGGAGATAAAACAAAAGCGTTTTTAGTTGGATTTGCTGACAAATTTGGTGCTGATGCACTTAACAGAATTTCAACAAGAGTGATGTATAACGACTGGACGCCTGATTACAGTAAAACTCCAAGTACTATGAGGCCAGCTTTAACAGCAGAAGAAAAACAAAAGTTCCATAACGAAATAATAAGAGACATATTAGGTGAAGGGTATTACTGGACTCCGGACGAAGCAACTGAAAACGCTTATACTATTGGAGGTTTTGGAGGTCAGGTATTCCAATACTTTTTATTCAGCAAAATTGCAGCAGGGTTTACAGCAGGTTCAAAAGTAGCACCTTGGGTAAAAAACTTAATTAATAACTCTTCCGCAGGTGCAGCTAGTGGAGCAATAAAAAGTTACGGAGAGGGTAATGATGGCACACAAGTATTAGTAGATTCCTTGACTACAGCTGCATTCTCAGGAGCTACAAGTGTTGCAATAGATAAAGTAGTAACTCCGATAGTTAAGGATGCATTTAGTGTTGTAAAAGGTATAAAGATTACGGCATCAAATTCATATTTTAACACTTATGGTAGTCATGCTTATGCAACGCATTATTCTACAACAGTTAACTCTTCACAGCTTAATTGGGCTATGTCGAAGTTACGCGCACCTGTAAATGCTATTTTGGGTACACGAGGAAATAATATATTTAAAGCTTTATTTAATGGTTCTGATTCGGGAGTTGGTAATGCTGTTGAGGGAGGGGTTAACACTCTAGATGATATTACTATCATTAATAAGAAATATGCAGGGCAGACCTTTGATTTGACGGGTGATTTAGCTAAAAAGTATCCAAATGGTGTTAAGTTTACAAGTGAAGGTTTCCCAGACTTTGGTCCGTATAGTAATAAAACTGTTACTGTTAAGGGACTACAGGGTGATGCATATTATGATTTTATTAAAGCTAACCAAGCAGCTGGATATAAAACAACTCCTAAAGGTTTTACATGGCATCATGTTGAAGATGGAACTAGTATGATGTTAGTGCCAACAGACTTACATGGTGCAGTAAGGCATACAGGGGGAGCATCTTTAATAAGAAAAGGAATTAGACCGTAAATTGGAAGGAGAAGGCGTATGATACCTAATATAGTTCAAAATGATATCTTCTGGGAAGGCAAAATTCAGTTAGATAATTGGAATAAGTTTTATGGTGAAGAGTTAAATCTTACGTTAAATATTGGTGGGGATTGTATTATTGATGGAGTAACAAAAATTCATGAGAATGGATATGACTATTTAATTTCAAAGCAACAAAACATTTTGGAGGTTATGCTTGATACAGTTTATGAACATTATTCAACTTGGCAGGATGAGTATGGATATGCTGCAGACGAGAAGGAGTTACTAATGCCTGATATCTTTAGTAGTGTTGAATTAAAGACATTATTGTACCCAGAAAAAGTATTCATCATGGATATTGAGATTAATGAAGTGCCATATATTGGAGTTCAATTTAGGTGTAAATGGGATGAAGAGCATGGGGTTGGCTTAATGCTTTATAAAGATAGAGTTGTAAAAGTTGGAGGTTCAGATACGGCTTTTATGACTTGGATAGCAGAAGAAGATAAAGAAAATATGTAATAGTTAAGGTCATTGGAAACAGTTAAATAATGCAGAAAGCCATAATGAAAATTAATGTAATATTTTCATTATGGCTTAATTTTTTACTATACCAAAATATTTGATATAAAAAGAATTAAAATATGGAAAAGATACTTGCATGGACAAATGACTTAAAAATGTATTTACAAATACTTTAAATATGTATATAATATAATTAACAAAACATAAAGGAGGTCTTATATATATGGCAGATATTATAAACATCAGATTAACCAAAGGTTGCCCGGAAGTATCAGCAATGGATGAAACTGCAAAGGCTCTTGGCATATCAAGAAACGAAATGATTGTAAGGGCAATAACTATGATGGTGAGCTTTGACACTACCTTCTACAAGAAACTTGAGAAGTTCAGTGAAAATGTAAGAGTGCCAATGCACCTAGCAATCCAAAATACCATTATCAAAAGATGGGCGCAGGATAATGCTAAAAAGGCTGTATGGGGAACTAACAAGGATTTACTATTAGAGTTTGCCTATAACGAAGATGGGGTTATTACCACAAAGGAGCTTTACGAAATGATCTATAAGATTACTTTTGAGGAAGAGGCAAAAGAACGCTTCAGACAGTTTCAGGAAGATGTTAACCATGGTATAGAATTAAGAGGAGAAGATAAAGCATTCTATGAAGAATTCAAGCATAAGTATGGCTATAAGCCAAAAATTGAGAAGGAAAGCTTAAATGAAAGCAATGCATTTTGGGAAGGTGAAGCTGATGGAACAAAATAATTCAAAGGAGCAACCAATCAGATGTCCCCACTGCAATCAAAGACTTCTAGACGTTGAATATGTTGTAGGAACAATGAAATGTTTTAGATGTAAAAGTATAGTCAAACTGAAGAAGGTAAGTTGAAAATGAATAAAGAGCATAGAGCCAATAGCATCCGCATAGACGAGATAGCAAGAGCCTAACATCATTTCATTCTAATCAAGGATTAGAATGAAATGATGTTAGGCTCTTTTTTATTGGCTTTGCTGACTCTTGGAGAGGAGGTATTAAAGTGAAGAACGATATTTTAGAAATGGCATTAAGATATGCAGAAATAGGAATACCGGTTATGCCGCTGCATGGCATTAAGGAAGATGGTTCTTGTACTTGTAGGAATGGTAGCAACTGTACCAGTAAAGGCAAGCATCTGTTGATTTATAATTAAAAATGAACACTGATTCACGAATAAAACTGAACACTT
>CAYXPB010000403.1:0-3162 GCA_964466645.1 uncultured Acetivibrio sp.
TCTTGTGTAGTGTATGTTAATTCCATTTGTTTCACAGACTGCTGTGTTCCAGTATGTCATATATTATTTCCTCCAAGCATAAAATACACGTTAAAGTTTACAAGTTTAGAGTTTTTTATGTAAGAATAGCAAATACTGTTGGTGTTTTAAAAATATGAATACCCCGAATAAACACTCTCCAAATTCATGTTCTTTGATCAATTTAACTTAGCTTGTACTTCATAATCAACCCTACTGCCCAAATATACAGTAGCTCAGAGAGTCGTTCAAACTCAGTCTGCGCTATACTTGGCCATTTCTTTAACGTAAAGTCAGTCTGCAAAATCTCCTGTTCCTGTGGTTGCAGGACCGTGATAAGCTAATCCCTTTGTTTTATGTATGTTCCAGTTGGTAATAGTAGATTTCCTGCACAGTGAAGGCGGCTGATTTATAAAGAGATTTCAATATGAACTAAATCTTCTATCTTGGTTTTCTCATATTAACTAATTGGAGAAATCGTTCCTGTGATAGCAAGCCGCTTTGTTTATCCTTTTTAGGAAAGGTGCTGTCAAACTCTTCTGCAGCTTTTTCGTCGATTTCATACACTGAACCCTCAAAAAAACATCCTGCACAATCCGATAGTGCACCTAGATATAGTTCAAGTGCTTGAAGCGGAACAGCATACATATTGTCAGAAGTTCTGATGTCATAGTTTTCAGCTTCAACAAAGCCAAATTTACTATAATATCCCGGGTCACCGTAAATCAAAATAGCTCTATATCCAAGTTCTTTCGCAATTTCTTTTGTGTGTTTAATTAGCATACCTCCGATACCTTTGCCCTGATACTCTGGAAGAACAGATATCGGTCCAAAAGTAATAACATTATACTGCTCACCACTATCACCTATTATTTTCGATTTTGCATATACTATGTTTGCTACAACTTTTTCATTTATCTCTGCAACAAAATCTAATTCTCTTATAAATGCATCGCAACTTCTCATTATATGCAATAAATAATGTTCATCACATCCAGGAGCATGATGATTCCAAAAAGCTTCTCTTGTTAGCTCTTCAACGCTACGATAATCTATAGCTCTTTCTTTGCGCAATTTGATATTTTCCATAAAAACAATGCACCTCCAAAATTTATAACATTCCCAAATTACGGGTAAGCATATTTCCTATATTATTTGCAAGGTTTTTGACAGTTTCAAGCCCCCATAAGTCTTTTTCTGCATCACTCATTATAGTTCCACCAGAGTGACAAAAGCCTGGTCCATCACTTACTACCTGCATATTCATCTGCAATAAAAAAGTTTGTATGTTTTGCAAAGTTGTTTCCTGGCCTCCATTTCTCGAATTTGCACATGCTATAGCCCCTGCAACTTTCCCGGAAAGGGGCAAAGAACCACCATAACTCGCCCTAATTGACACACAGCGATCCATCATAATTTTTAGCTGTCCGCTAACCATTCCAAAGTAGACCGGCGAACCTATAATTAATTCGTCACACCATTTCATAGAATCTATGATTGCACTCATATCATCATTCCTAAAGCATTTATTGTCAGCTCCACATTTCCAGCAACTTATACATGGATTAATGTTTTTTTCCGAAATTGATATATATGATGTCTCAAATCCTTTATTGGCAAGTGTCTGCAAAGCATATTTCACTCCAAAGGCAGTATTTCCGTTTGCCCTCGGACTTCCTGATATACCTAGTATCTTTAGCACAATAAACTCCTCCTAAAATATATCATTACCTACAACACTGTTCTTTGTATTTCCTTTTCATCTTTCTATAAGTATTTGCTCGCTTCCTTTATTCTTAACTTAGACAGCTTATTTCTGTGCCTTTCAATAAAATTTACAACCCATGCTGAGTTTACTTTACTATAATCTTCATATGCTAGCTTATCTGTTACGTAATACGTTTTTTCACCACATTTTACTACAGCCCCACCATTATTTGAAACTGTATTCTAATTTTGCTTATTACCTTGTGTACTATTATCATTTGGATTAATCCAACTTTAAGAGCAGTGACATTCAAAATTATAATTCATTTAATTCATATTTATACAAAACACCATCAGAAAACAAACCTCTTTCCTCGCCTTTTATTCCAAAGAAATCTCCATAACTACTTATGTCTATTTCAATAGTTCTTCCATCCTTATAATGCAATACTCCATCATATGAACCTTTCCAAATAACTGGTTCAGTAATTTTTATCTTTTTAATATAAAGTTTTTGACCACTCGATGAAACTTCAATATATTCTACTTCCGAAGTCATATTCACACTTTTAATAGTTCTACTTATGTATTTTAAAGCAAATGGACTTGCACAAATAATCAGTACTGCTACAATAATAATTATAAAAACTTTCTTCTTATTCATAATTACCTCCAACTTTGCTTTGCATTTTTCTCTCAACTTTAGAATTCATTATTTTTCATTTTAATCAAATATTTCATCATATTATCATCATCACTTTGGTTATAATCATACCCAAAGTTTTTGCCTACTTCAGTTGCAACAGTACGGAAAAGTTCACATGCTGCAAAAATCGCTGTCCAAAGATCTTCATAATCTGAATAGGTTTTTGTATATAACTCATAAAACTCAGTAGGCAGATACTTTTTAAAATATTTACCCCACATTCCAACTGAAACAGAAAATTCTGTTTTTATACCAATATACCACATAAGCATTTTATCAAGTTCAATATGAACTATACCATGGTACATTCGCATTGCATAAGGAAGTTGGTCGCGTACAATTCCCTTTGCAACATTGTTAAGACACCACCAAAACTCATTACAGCAGCCGTTATATCTAGATTTTATAGGTTTTTGTATCCAATACCCATTATCATTTGAAGGTGGAATCGGAGGTAAAATATTATCCTTATCCAAAAGCGGAAGAGTTAAGCTATCTGTTGAGTACTCTTCATACATTACTTCTTTGATTTGTATATGTAAATCAACACGAATGCCGTCTTTGAAAAGCATTAGCCAACCGTAAGAACGGCTATAATCGGCATTTTGTCCCCAACCAAGGTCATTTGAATCTGGTTCCTGCACCATTGCTATATCCCCAAAAATCGAAATCCAGCTTTTATCTGTCAAAAACGACACCGTCTCGGTTACAACATAAACAATATCATAATC
>CAYXPB010000404.1:0-3144 GCA_964466645.1 uncultured Acetivibrio sp.
TTATTATATTTATCAGTGCTTAGGACCTTGTCAGGGAGATGTAAATAAACAGGAATATAGAGCTCTAATGGATGATATATGTGGCTTTTTAGGTGGTAAGCAGGAAGAGATTGTTAAGAGGCTAGAGAGTGATATGGCTAAGGCCTCGGAAGATATGGAGTTTGAGAAAGCAGCAGCCCTAAGAGATAAAATAACCAGTCTAAGGCACATAGCACAAAAGCAGAAAGTAGTATCTAATGCTATGTCGGATCAGGATGTAGTTGCATTTTCTAAAGATCCGACCGATTCATGTATTCAGGTGTTTTTTATAAGAGGCGGAAAATTAATCGGAAGAGAGCATTTTATTTTTGAAGGAGTTGGAGATGTTTCAGACAGTGAATTGATGACATCTTTTATAAAGCAGTTTTATACTTCCGCAGCGTATATTCCTGGTGAAATAGTTCTGCAGGAAGATATAGATGAGATGGATATAATTGAAAGCTGGTTAAGTTCTAAAAGAGAAGCAAAGGTATATATAAAGGTTCCTAGGAGGGGCGAAAAACTTAAGCTTGTGGAGATGGTATCACAGAATGCACTTATAGCTTTAAATCAGTTTAAGGAAAAAATAAAATATCAGGACAAGCTTGCTAAGGAAGGGATGGCAAAACTAAAAGAAGTATTAGAGTTCGAGGACTTGCCAAACCGGATAGAAGCCTATGATATTTCCAATACAGGAAGTACCGAAATAGTAGCTTCGATGGTAGTGTTTGAGGGTGGGTATTGCGAAAAAAAAGAATACAGAAGATTCAAAATAAAATCCCTAGACTCACAGAATGACTATGGGAGTATGCAGGAAGTAATATATAGGAGATTCAATCGTGCCCGTAAAGAGAAGGAAGAGACAGCGTCGCAAGCTAAATTCAGCAGACTTCCCGATTTGATTTTAGCTGATGGTGGACTAGGACATGTGAATTCTGTTTTGAGTGTTCTTGAAGAAATGAATATAACAATTCCTGTTGCTGGAATGGTAAAGGATGATCACCATAGAACAAGGGGATTAGTAACGAGAGCTAAGGAGTATGATCTTTCGAAAGATCTAAATTTACTTAGATTTATTACTTCGATACAGGATGAAGCACATCGCTTTGCGATAGAATATAACAGAAAGCTTGTAAAAAAGAGGTATAAGGGTTCAGAATTGGATGAGATCGAAGGAATCGGTCCTAAAAAAAAGAAGGCTTTGATAAAGCACTTTGGATCGATAAAACATATAAAACAGGCACAAGTAGACGATTTAACAGCTGTTGAGGGTATAAGTCCCGGGCTGGCAAATAAAGTGTTTGAATATTTCAATGGCGGGAGTAATATATAGATGTCAATATTTGCTATATCAGATCTTCATTTGGCTTTAAGCATTGATAAACCAATGGATATTTTCGGTGAAAGGTGGTACAATTATATGGAAAGGCTTAAGGAAAATTGGATGAAGAGCGTTAGTGATGAAGATTATATTATTATACCGGGAGATATATCATGGGCTACATATATTGAACAGGCCTATGAGGATTTTAAGTTTATTGAAACATTACCGGGAAAGAAGATAATTTCAAAAGGAAATCACGATTATTGGTGGACTACAATTAGCAAATTAAGTAAATTTTTGGACACCAATGAACTTAAGTCCATAAGCTTTATGCATAATAACAGTTTTTTTATAGAGGGAGTTACTATTTGTGGGACAAGGGGTTGGAAATGTCCTGGGGACGATGAGTTTAGTGAAGAGGATAGGAAAATATTCGATAGAGAGCTTCAGAGACTTGAATTGTCGTTAAAAAGCTCCTGTGATGCTACAAAGGATGGAAGTGTAATTGTAGCAATGCACTATCCTCCCTTTAATGCAAAGAGGGAACCTTCAAGGTTTGTGGAAATAATGGGGAAATATAACGTAAACAAATGTATATACGGACATCTGCATGGGGCGGGGTTTAAAAGTGCGGTGGAGGGAGAGGTTAACGGTATAGAGTTTAGTCTCGTATCGGCAGATTTCTTGAATTTTGAACCTTTGGAACTTCACTTTTCGTAAAAAACTATATAGCAAATTGGCAAGTAAAAAGCTTTTTTGTAACCACCTATAGAGTTTTGTATAATCTGAAAAAAATTAGAGCTTGATATTGGCTTTTCAAAATATATTATGTTATAATGGAATGGCTGATTTTTTGTATGCTGGCATGGTGCGGTATATGTAGCTATTGTCAAACTTAATATTAGAATCGGTTACATATGATTTGGAAATTAATTAATTATTAATATAAACCAAACAATGGGAGGAACGGAAACAAATGAGTGTTAAAATGGAAAAAAAAGAAAAGAATATAATTCAACTTGAAATAGAAGTTGATGCTTCGAAATTTGAAGAAGGTCTACAAAAATCCTATTTTAAGAACGTAAAGAAGTTTAATGTACCCGGTTTTAGGAAGGGTAAAGTTCCAAGGAATATCGTAGAAAGACATTATGGTGAAGAAGTTCTTTATGAAGATGCTATAAATGTAGTTTGTTCAGAAGCTTACGACAAAGCAGTCGAAGATAATGATATTCATCCTGTGGACAGGCCTGATATTGATATTAAACAAATCGGAAAAGGTCAAAATCTTATTTTTGTTGCAGACGTTACTGTTAGACCTGAAGTAACAATAGGTCAGTATAAAGGTGTTGAAGTTGAAAAGGTAAGGGCTATGGTAACCGAGGATGATGTTGATAAAGAAATTGAAAAAACAGCTGAAAAAAGTGCAAGATTGATTACTGTTGAAGATAGAGGTATTGAAAAAGGCGATATCGCGGATTTGGATTTTGAAGGTTTTATTGATGGAGTTCCTTTTGAAGGTGGAAAAGCAAGCGGTTACAGACTTGAAATCGGTTCAGGGAATTTCATCGAAGGTTTTGAGGAACAACTGATAGGAGCAGAGCCTGGAGATGATGTAGAGGTAAAGGTCACATTTCCGGAGGATTACTCAAGCGAAGAGCTCGCAGGAAAAGATGCAGTGTTTCAAGTAATAATCAATGATGTTAAAATTAAAGAGTTACCTGTTTTAGATGATGAATTTGCAAAGGATGTAAGTGAATTTGATACTCTTGAAGAATATAAGAGCGATATCAGAAAGAAACTTA
>CAYXPB010000405.1:0-3137 GCA_964466645.1 uncultured Acetivibrio sp.
ACTCATGTCAACCAACGGAAGACGGCATTTTCCAACATTCATTCCCATCAAGTTCATAGCTGCCTTAACTGGTATTGGACTCACTTCTGCAAACAATGCTTTTATAAGGTTTAAAAGCCTAAGTTGAATATTCCTACTTTCAGAGAGATTACCTGCTAAAAATGTAGCAACAAGGTCGTGGGTGTCTTTAGGTATTATATTGGCCATTACAGAGATTACACCTTTTCCGCCAAGGGCTAATAGTGGAAGCACCTGATCATCGTTTCCCGAGTATATGGTAATATCGTCTCCGCATAAATTTATTATATCGCCGACCTGACCTAAGTTACACTCTTTTACGGAAGTGATATTTTCGATTTCCGACAGAGTTTTAACAGTTTGAGGATCGATATTTAAATTTGTTCTTGAAGGTACATTGTAAAGTATAATAGGCACTTTTACACTGCTTGCAATCAACTTAAAATGTTCGTAAAGCCCTTTTTGAGTGGTTTTGTTATAGTAAGGAGAAACACTCAAAACAGCATCTGCGCCGACAGATTCAGCGTATTGTGTGAGGTTTACAGCGTGTTTGGTATCGTTGCTCCCTGCTCCTGCAATGACTGGTATTCTCTTATTTGCTTTTTCAACTGCAAACTTTATCGCAGCTTTGTGTTCAGCATCCGGCATTGTAGATGCTTCACCTGTTGTGCCGCATATTATAAGTGCATCAGTGCCTTCTTTTATCTGAAATTCAATTAGTTCCTCCAGTTTTTTAAAGTCTATTCCGCTATCGGTAAAGGGGGTAATGATTGCTACTCCTGAGCCTGTGAATACAGGGCTTTTCATACTTATCATCCTTTCTTATAATAATTTACACTTCCTGGAATTACTAAGCCTAAGTTCTATGCTTTAATCTATTTTTACCTATACAAACAAAAAAATGTAAATGGACTAAACTAGGTAAAGTCTACTGTATTTATAAATTTTCAAAATAAAAAAGCTGGTATGGATATACCAGCAGTTCATTTGTTTTGTGTAAAAGAAGTACTATGTACAACTTTTTCGTATGAACTGATAGCTCTCCATCAAACATTTTGATGACAGTCATACGGCTATTAACCAAACGACCAGAGTGAATCTTACTGGGAAAATTCATTCTTCGGCAGTCTACCCTTTCAACTTACATCAACAAAGCCCATACTTTTCTGTAAGTTTACTAATGAAAACTGCTCCTCTATCACATATTATTTCCATTAATTCTATCACTTTGAGTTTCTATTGTCAAATTAAATTTTTGTAATTTGTATAGTAGTATTATATGCATTTGCTTGCACCTATGGAACAGAATTATTTTTCGACAAAAAACCCTACAAAGTTAAAAATGAAGGTGTTTACAGTATTAAATTTGTATTACAATAAAGGGACATGTAAGCTTTTGTCGAATATATGATATAAAATGATAATTAAGTTATTTTTACTAAAGATAAAATGGAGGAAGGATACGGTGAGTGAATTTTGTAAGAGGGTTTTTAAATTTGTCAAAGGGGAATACATACAAAGATCTAAAGCATTACATATAAAAAATACAATATTGGTTGTGCTGCCGCTTATTACTATATTATTGTCTAGTGGAATATGCCGAGCATATCCGGGTGTACCGGAACATGCTAGAATAGGCTTGTATTTTAGTGATTCCAAAACCAAACAATATACTGCTGTATCAAGTTTTACAGTTGATGGTGAAAATGGTATTCAGATAGGTGATTTTACCGAAGGTGGATTTATAAATCTAGTAGAAGAGACTACAAACAATATTGTAACAATAAGAAAAGATGCTTTTTATGTAAAAAGTAAAACTGGTCTGGCTGAGTACGATCCAAATTCAGCACCTGAGGGAGAGAAGATTGGAGCTTACCATGCTAATTTAGGTGGAAACTTTGAAAATTATGAAGCCCTCAAAGCAAAACTTGAAGAATATAAAACTAATGGAATTGATGCATACCCTGTATTTACGGATAATTGGCAAATATGGTCTGGGTTTTATCACGATGAAAGTATTATGCAAGCGGAGTTAGGTGGAGTTGTAGAATTTAGTGTTGTTCCGCCTTCAGCTACAAGAATTGTTGTTTTGTCTTCTGAGGGTCAGGTAAAATTGATGTATGACAGTGTAAATGGAGTTTTAAGGATTTATCCGAAGGAGGGGAAAGAACCTTCACTTTTTAGAATAAACAGTGATAGCAAAAAAGTATATCGTGGAGGAATTGAAGTGTTGAGGCAAACCGGAAGCGATATGACTGTTATAAATGTTTTGCCCATCGAAGAATATCTATATGGAGTTGTGCCGGGGGAAATAGGTGCGAGTTCTCACTCAGAAGCATTAAAAGCCCAAGCAGTTGCAGCTAGAACTTATACTATGAATAATTTGTCGAAGTACGGGCATTTGAAATTCAATGTTTGTACAACTACTTATTCTCAGGTTTATAAAGGTTTTAGTGTTGAACATGCCGCAACTAATAAAGCCATTGATGACACAAAGGGAGAAGTTGTTACATACAAAGATAAGCCAGCAGCAGTTTTTTATTTCAGTTCAAGCGGAGGAAAGACTGAGGATGTCAAAAATGTTTGGGGAAGTGATGGCTATCCCTATCTTATAAGTGTAGACGATCCCTATGAATCAGGCAAATCATGGCACTATAATTGGCAAGTTTCCTATACAGCCAAAAAAATAGGTGAGATAATGGCAGATAGGGGATTTAAACTTGGAAGTATACAGGGTGTATTTATTACAGAGAGATCGGAAGCAGGAAGGGCAATTGAACTTGTAGTGAAGGGAACAAAGGATGAACGTGTGTATACAAACGGCAACACAAGATCCTTTTTAAGCCTAGACAGCCAATGGTTTGATATAACAACAGATTCGGATGTGTCTGTAATGGTGAACAACGAAAACACTGCAAATACTCAACTCAACGGCAAAAAAGTACTTACAGCTTCAGGTTTACAGACTATAAGTACATCTAGCAGCGTTAGTTTAGTAGGTTCTGAAAATGTGAACAAGAAAGTACCTGCTGCTCCTACTACCTATATTTTTACGGGAAAAGGCTGGGGACATGGTATTGGAATGAGTCAAGAAGGTGCTAAGGGTATGGCAAATGAGG
>CAYXPB010000406.1:0-3088 GCA_964466645.1 uncultured Acetivibrio sp.
GGTTTGTTGAGTAGCATTCAAAAATTGACCAGTTATTTTTTTGGAATCACCTAAGGTAAAAGTATACCGATCAATAATAGCTTTATGGCTACCCTTTACATGATACCTTGGCAGTTGTCCAGTATTTTCACTCTTTTGCTTTTCTATATGATTGGAGCTAAAAAACTTCTGTAAAAGCAAATCACCAATATATTTTTCATTTCGCAGGACACGGTCAACAGTAGCTATATTCCACTGGTTGCCTTTTTTAGTTTTAATGCCTATCTCATTTAATTTCTTCATAATTGCGTTTTTGCCCATACCTGACAAATAGTCGTTGAAAATCATTCTTACAATATCTGCTTCATGCGGTACCACTTCAAGCTGGCCGTTTTTCAAATCATAGCCTATAATAGAAAAGCTGAAGGGGATTCCTTCTTTGAATTTATTCCTTATCCTCCATTTGCAGTTTTCACTTACTGATCGGCTTTCCTCTTGTGCAAAAGATGCGAGGATAGTAAGCATTAGTTCGCCATCCCCACTGACTGAATATATATTTTCTTTTTCAAAAAACACATTTATATTCAAGTCCTTTAGTTCTCGAACCACTTCTAACATATCAACAGTATTTCTTGCAAAACGGGAGATAGACTTTGTTATTACCATATCTATTTTTCCTTCTCTACAGTCAGTCAAAAGTCTTTGAAACTCTGTTCTGGTATCTTTTGTTCCTGTTATTGCTTCATCAGCATAAACACCAACGTACTCCCATTCACAATGCTTTTGTATGTAATCGTTGTAATAACTGATTTGTGCTGATAGAGAATGAATCATCGAATCTTTGCCGCTAGACACCCTTGCATATGCAGCAACTCTTTTTTTAGAAGATATCTTGGGAATCAAAGGCTCTATTTTCCTGATAATCCGAGACATTAAACCACTTCCTTCAGCTATGATGTTAACTCTGCAGCCAACCTATATCAAGTAAATAAGCCCTATAAACCGCCTAAGACAGGATTATATTTTGCAATAAGCATTGAATTGATCTTCCGAAATTCATGCTCTGTAATTATTTTTTTTGCAAGCATTGCTTTAGCAATAGCAACGGACACTCTATAGTTCTTTTCTCGTAGCAGTTGCTCTTGAGTCATCCGTATCCCCCTCTTTCTGAAACCTCTTTTTTATATAGCAAGCATGTCTGCAATATATGCGGCTTTTATTTCCATAGCATTTAAATTCAATCCCACACTCGGCACAGATTGATGTATACCAAGCTTTTCTGTTAATTTTATTGTTATTGGATTTCCACCAATTGCGTCGGCACTCTTCTGTGCAAAACTTCTTGGGTTGTCCTATTTTGCATTGAATTAAAGACTTGCCACAAAATCCGCAAACATTTTCTTTTCCTTTTTTGGAGTTCGGAATATTGTGAGTTTCATCGTCGCTATTAAATATGAAAACATTGTTTCTTATGCAATATGATTTTATTGTGTTTACAGATACACCAAGCTTGGATGCAATTTTAGAATAACTCTGTCCATTTAATCCAACTCTACAATCTTTTTCTTTTGCTCATCATTCATAGTTTTCACCTCAAGATATTTCAAAAGTTTTCATTGATGCTTTTTACATTGAAACAAATCCTACGTTTACCGTATGTAAATAGAAATCTGTATTCATATGGCTGCAGTTTGATTTTCTTAACCTGCATATAGCTTCATCCCCATTTCTGCAGAAGGACTCCTGCAACTATATGCAAAAATTCAGTACGATTCGAACCCCTATAATAGAAAAAGCCTAGAGAGTTTTTTCACTCCCCAGGCTTCGTGTCTTAATCAATCATATTTTATGTAGGCATCCGTAAAGCCTGCTTTTTTTGCTTTTACAAGCTGTGCTTCAGCATTCGCTTTAATGGAATATGCACCTATTTGTACTCGGTAATACTTCTTTGCCGCCAAAGACTCCTTTTTGTGACCGTCCAATACCTTCTTTACATCAGCTCTTAATGTACTCATGCTTTTACCGTGCCTTGAAAACCAGTTTTTTGGATCTCCGTGGTTACTAGTGATTCCTCTTTGATACCCTTCGTAGTGACCGATTATATCCTGCTCAGTCAGATTATAGATTCTGCAAAGATACACACACAACTCCACAGCCTCTAAATATACTGAGTGAAAATAAGTTGCGTCATTCAAACTATCCTCACAAATCTCAAACCCTATATGAGTGTTGTTTGCCAACCCACCTGAGTGCCAGCCACGATAGTTCCAAGGCAAGGTCTGATAAGTTGCAATTGTCCCATCCTTTAGCTTTCCAATAAAAGCATGGACACAAACTTCTCTGCCATCTGGCTTATTCTGATTCCAGTGGTTATTATACTTGTTAACTCCAAGAAGTCCGTCATCCGGTCCAATGTATCTATTCAAATAAGGATTGTTTGCTCCTGTGCTATGAACCATAATACCTTTTGGCGTTATATCCTTGCCTGCTTTGTAACAATCATTTTTAGTGAGAATAAGTTTTTTCAAATTCATTTCTCATTTCCCCCTTTGTTACTAAGCTGAGCTAATATGTCCTTAAGCTTTTGAGGTATCGGTAATCCAATGTGCCCTGCATTTTCAAGTATCGACACTCCTTCATTTGATAGGTAGAGTAGGCAAGTGTCGCCTTGTCACATTACTGCGATAGGTTTACACAAGCCTCTCTCCGAACCGTACTTACCCCTCTCAAGGTATACGGCTCTCCATTTACACTATTGACGAATTACAAGAAAGCTCTTATTGATGAATTTTCGTATGACAATCTTTGCATACAACAAGTGTTTTCCTCCGTCTGGCTATCATAACTTTTTCCCACTGGGTTCTGCCTGTGAGATTTTTAACCTTGTTAACGTGATGTATTTCGTATTTATCATAACCTTGTTTACCGCAAAGCTCACAAGCGTTGGCTCTAAGCCGACTGTCTAAAGTATTGACATTGGTGTTATGATATTTTGTTTTAATTTTATCAATATCATTAGTGTCATTCTTGTCAAAACTACTTGTACGCTTACAATCTATAATGGTCTAAGAAAACTCGACAAAAATTTTCTAAAAGATAATGAACCTGA
>CAYXPB010000407.1:0-3084 GCA_964466645.1 uncultured Acetivibrio sp.
ATCAAAGGCAGCGTAACTGTAGATCCAAGAGGATTACCTCTTCTATATTGCGGACAGGGCGTAGAAAAAAATGGAACGACAGTAGGAAAGATCGGATTTAGAATTTTCAGCCTTATTGACCAGAAGGTGCTTCACTTTATAAATGGAATTGACAGAACTTCATATAGGGGTTGGGGTGCCTTTGATTCCACGCCTCTCATAGATGCTAAAAACGACACAATGTATGAATGCGGTGAAAATGGTATTTTGTACTCTGTCAAATTAAATACAAGCTTTGATCCTAATGCAGGATCAGTTTCTATTAAACCCGAAACACTTAAATACAGATATTCTTCACCTGCTGTAGTAAGACAAGGTATGGAAAATTCCGTCGCTATATATAAAAATCTTTCTTACTTTGTAGACAATACCGGATATTTGCATTGTGTTGATCTTAACACACTAACTCCTTTATGGATAAGGTTTGTTACCGATGACACAGACAGCACTGTCGCTCTAGAAGATAGTGGCGATGAAAAAGTATCGCTTTATACTGCCTGTGAAGTTGATCATCAAAAACAAAACGGTTATAGTTATGTGCGAAAAATCAATGCTCTAAACGGGGAACTTATTTGGGAAAATAAGTATCAATGTACCTTCAGTGAAACAAACGGTGGTGTTCTTGCCTCGCCTGTTGTAGGAAAAAACGATATAGCTAATCTGGTATTATTTAATGTTGCCAAAACGCCGAATAAAAACAAAGGTAAATTGATAGCCTTTGATAAGGAAACGGGAAAAGAAGTATGGGTTATAGATTTTAACAACTATTGCTGGAGTTCGCCTGTCGACATTTATACTAAGGATGGTAAGTCCTATATTATTCAATGCGATTCAGGCGGATATATGTATCTTATCGAAGGGAAAACAGGAGAAATAGTCGATAAGATACCTCTTGGCGGAAATGTTGAAGGTTCCCCCGCTATATATGAAGATATGATTGTTGTGGGCACACGAGGACAGCAGATTTTTGGCATAAGGATAAAGTGATATATCACTTTGTATTTTCGAAAGTCAGCCGACACTTGTCTGCTCTGTATTTTGACACAACATACTCAACAACCTGACCGCTCTTTGAATATATAACATTGGAAATTTTTATAAGTGGCTGACCGGATTGAACTTTTAAATACTGGGCTTCATTAGGTTCTGTATAAATGACTTCAAGAGAACTCTTTGTTTTAGCGGGTAGCAATGGGTATTTTCCTCTTAATATATCAAAGGATTGCTTTTTATTCTTTACATCTTCAATAATATTAGGAAAAAGGCTCAAAGGTATATATGAGGTATTATACGAAAATATTTCGCTCTCTATATTTGTAACAAAAACAATTTGGGCAAAATCCACAGTCTGAATGCAACTAATAGAAAAGACCTCCGAAAGTTTCTTATATTCCCTATTGGTAACTGTTCCCATCAATATAATATTTCGATCACCGGGAGATTCATTGTCTAAAATAGAATCGGAGAAACCAGTATAAGCCTTTACATCAATTGCTGATTTAGGTTTTGATACAAAGGTCCCCTTTCCCTTTTCCTTATAAAGATACCCGCTGTTAGTAAGCTCACTTATTGCTTGTCGTACAGTAGGTCTGCTTATATCATATGTTTCACACAATTCCTGTTCTGACGGAATTTTACTATCTGGCGTGTATTCGCCACTGTCAACTTTATCAATAATTAAATTCTTCAACTGAGAATATAGGGGTATATTACTATATTTATTAATCACTGAAAAACCTCCCTAAGATTATATTGCTGCAGACGGGTTTATAATATTCCTTGGAGTTAATAATAATAACACGTCATTACGTCTTCACTAATATTACTATATAACTCTGAACAAAGCAATATTTTTTTGATTTGCATAGCCTTGTAGGAAAAAAATTATGATGCCCAATGAAGCAATTTCTTCTTCACTAGACATCATATATCAATTCTTTGTATAATAAATTTCTTTTTTTACGTTTACTTTGAAATGGCATAACTTATAGTTATACTTTAAGTTCAACCTTTACATTTATATCTTTATTTTCTTCCAAAATAGGCTTTACTACCTCATTTACAAATTCTACAACCTGCTGTGGAGATCTCCCGACGTAGTTCTTTGGTTCAAGTACAGATTTAAGTTCGTCCAGCTTTAAGTTAAAGGCTGAATCTGCTGCAATACGCTCAATAAGGTCATTCTTTTCACCTTCCACTTTAACCTTTTTAGCAGCCTCCATAGAGTGAACTCTTATTCTTTCATGAAGCTCCTGCCTATCCCCACCTCTTTTTACAGCTTCCATCATAATATTTTCAGTTGCCATAAAAGGAAGTTCTTCAAGTATGTGCTTTTCGATAACTTTAGGATAAACAACCATGCCGTCGGCAATATTGATGTATATATTTAAAATAGCATCTACTGCAAGAAATGCTTCAGGTACACTGATACGTTTGTTGGCAGAGTCATCAAGACTTCTTTCAAACCATTGCGTTGATGCTGTAATTGCAGGATTTAGCGTATCTACTATAACATACCTTGCGAGGGAAGAAATTCTTTCAGACCTCATTGGATTTCTTTTATAAGCCATTGCAGATGAGCCAATCTGTTTCTTTTCAAAAGGCTCTTCAACTTCTTTCATATTTTGAAGCAGACGCATATCATTACTGAACTTATATGCACTTTGAGCAATACTGCTAAGAAGATTCAAAATTCTGCTGTCAAGTTTTCTACTATAGGTTTGGCCTGAAACAGCAAATACTTTGTTATATCCCATTTTCTGTGCTATTAAATTGTCAAGTTTTTTAACCTTTTCATTATCACCTTCAAAAAGACTTAAGAAACTTGCCTGAGTTCCAGTTGTACCTTTCGAGCCTAAAAGTCTCATATTTGATAACACGAAATCCATCTCTTCAAGATCTATGGTAAGATCTTGTATCCAGAGAGTAGCTCTCTTTCCTACAGTCACAAGCTGAGCTGGTTGAAAATGAGTAAACCCTAGTGTTGGGAGATCTTTATACTTTAAAGCAAATTCCGAAAGCTTACTTATTACAGCAATAAGCTTT
>CAYXPB010000408.1:0-3061 GCA_964466645.1 uncultured Acetivibrio sp.
AGTTGGGAAAATACCATAGAACTTATTGTCTGGTATGCGATAGAGTTATTGAGGGCCTGCCTCCTATAAGAAAGTGCCCTGTTTCCGACAGGCATAGTATTGTTGTAGGAGTGAAGGACAGGCTGGAAATTATAAAGGACAGGAATGAACCAAAGATGGGCTCTAGATCACCGTATAAATACCAGATACCTTTAGAATTCCTTCCGGGAATTGGGCCGAAAACTATAGACAAGTTGATAAAACATTTCGGAAGTGAAATGAAAATTATACATGAAGCTGAATTTTTTGAATTGGCTCAAGTTGTTAAGGAAGAGACAGCAGAGAAAATAATCCATTCAAGAGAAGGAAAGTTATCTATTGAGGCTGGTGGTGGAGGGATATATGGAAAGATTGAGAAATAGAGCTGGTTTTAAGTTGTGATGTTTTACAAGGCAGAATTTAATATATCGGCTATATCTTCAGCATCACCTTGTCTAGGGTTTGTAAAAGCGCAGATATCCTTTAGTGAATTCTCGGCGAGTATTCCAATGTCTTCTTTTTGAAGCCCCATTTCTTTCAACTCGCTTGGGATATCCAAGTTTTTGCAAAGAGTGTTTATAGAGTTTATTATTTTTTCAACTGCATGAGATTTACTTTTGTATTCTACACCTAATGCATTGCATATTTTTCTTATTCTGTCTTCCGGTATAGAAACTGCATTAAATTCAAAAACATAGGGAAGCAAAACAGCATTGTATAGACCATGACTTTGATTATAGAAACCTCCGAGTTGATGGACTATTGCATGAACATAGCCTAATCCCGCTGAGTTAAAGGCCATGGCTGCCATGGCTCCTGCATACATCATTTGTTCTCTTGCTTCAAGGTCATTTCCATTTTCGTACGCTCTTTCAAGGTAATTAAAAGAAATATTCAAAGCATTAAGAGCTAAAGAATCGGTTATTGGGGATGCTTCAGTTGCCGAGAGCGCTTCTATGGAATGGGAGACTACATCGATTCCTGAACTTGCTGTAATTTCTTTTGGCATGCTCATCATGAACATAGGGTCATTTACAGAGATATATGGCGTGGTCATTGGAGAGGTGATTACCATTTTAACTTTTCTGCTTTCATCTGTTATTATTGAAGTTATAGTTAATTCAGCTCCCGAACTGGAAGTGGTGTTTATTGCAATTTGAGGCAAAGCTTGCTTAGCAACTTTATTATACCCTTCATAGTCTATTATAGAGCCTCCATTAGCGGCTACTGTTGCGATTGCTTTTGCACAATCATGATTTGTTCCTCCCCCTACAGATATTATAAGTTCATAATCACGCTTCAATATGTTTATGCCTTTGTTGAAATAAGACAAACCGTCTTCTACAAAAGACACTGTTGGATTAGGATGTTTTATTCCATCGAAAATATCATAGGATATAAAAAGGCTTTTTAGAATTTTTTCAATATTTTCTACATATCCAAGTTTTATAATATTTTTATCAGATACAATTAGCGCTTTACTAAGCTTCCAGTCTAGAAGCTCATTCGGGAGGTCCTTGATTGCTCCTACTCCGATTAGATTTGTTCTTGGAATAATAAAATTGTGCGTGTTTTCCATTTCCATTTGCCTCCATAAGGTAATTGTAAATTCTAGTTTGCTTAAGGTGTTTCTTTTTTGGAATCACCTTAAAGGAAAGATTAAGTTTTGAAAGATTACAAATTTCCATTATTTAGGTGAAAGACTTCTAATATTCGTACCAGTGTTTGGTATTTTTACATCTATATTTATATTTACGGGTATATTAGGAAAAATTTCATCCCATTCCTTTTCAAATCTTTCTTTCCACAGACTCGTATACTTTCTGTAAAATTCAAATCCGAAACCGAAGATATCTGATTGCAAATCCTTCTGTGCCTTTTTTAAAGCCGCTTCGATATCTGATTTTATTGATTTTGACAACTGTTCTTCGAGTTCATTTACCACTTTACTGTCTATAAATTCTGAACTGTTTTTTGAATAGTACTTTCTTAATGTGCATGTGGTTTTTATATTTATATCTACATAGGGCATACCATTGACAAGTTTTATTCTTATTTTGCTTTTTGAACTGTTTATTCTAAAATAAGCTTCATCGTTTTTAGCATTGTCCCTAGGGTGGGTAGCTTTATAAGTTTTAATTTTTTTTCCTGTAATCCATCCTAAGCCCATACTTTCTTTATCATTTAGCCAACCTACCAAGCTTCCACCTTTAAAGGCCGCTAATCCAGAAACCATCAATTTACCTTCTTTTTGCTCGTTTGCCCGTATATCGTTTATTGTTCCCCCTTTAACATCTACATACTCAATAGTGGTATGAGCACTTGGTCCGAAAGCTTCAATACCGCTTATAGAGAGCATTTCAATAAATTTTTGTATTGTAACAGAAAAGGAGAGGCCAGTTGCTGAAACTGTTTCTAACAAATTAGCCAGAGTGTTTCCGGCAATTTCCGAATGAGAAGAATCGATAGTGCTCAGTATATTCTCGGCTTTACCGGGTGTAAATATAATATGGGATGAGCTTCGGATTACTGGTGTTCGATCATGAAGGTCCATCATCGGAATAAGAATATCTTTGGCAGCATCTTCGCCTATTATTAACACTTTAAAATACCCATAAAAAAAGTTCTTATCCACAATCTCCTGAAGTTTTGATAAAGCTCCAAAGAGAGTGGTGTCGGTAGCTGAATGGACAAGACCTTTTACATCTGATTTTTGCTCGTTTCCACTGCTTCCGGAAGAAGTTGCTGTAGGTATGAACTGCAAGGTCATAATATAATTACCTGTATCTTTATCATAATCTATTCCGATGGCAACAATTTGAGCGAGGTCTTCATATTCAACATAATCCCAGCAGCTCGTTAATGTGGTAAACAATAATACTGACACAGTTAAAGCTACTATCAAATTAGTAGAGCTTTTATGGCAAAGGGAAAGACGATGTTTTTTGAAACCTATCTTTAAGAAAAAAGCCTTTTTTGAAAAATTATATAGTATTGTCATAAGGTTTTTGTTACTCATTTTAAAGCACATCCCTTTTTCTTT
>CAYXPB010000409.1:0-3050 GCA_964466645.1 uncultured Acetivibrio sp.
GAGTATGGCAAATAGTAAGCAACATCTAATGCTATTCCTTTGCTTTCAAGGGCTTGTGGCTGTGATGGCTGTAATGTTCTTTTTCACTAATTTGAGACCATATCAGTCCAATTTAGTGGAGATAACTCCGGATATAAGGACACCAGTGCCAGTAGGTCAATATCAGCATGGGTCTGCAAGATGGCTTAAGGATGAAGAGAAAGATAAGGTTTTCGACAGTTTTGTTTTGAATAAAAATATGAACGAAAATGGATATTGTGATAAAATAGGTTTATGATATTAAGTAATTGTGGATAAGGAAAAAGGTATAATGAATATAGAACGCGCGGTTAAAAGAGGCAAAATTGATGAAATACAAAGAAATTTGAACCAAGGAGTTTCACCAAATAAGCAAAATAAAGCTGGAACTACTTTGCTAATGCATGCCTGTAAAAAAAGGCAGTACAATTCAGCACTTTGTCTCCTAGATAGTGGTGCTGATGTGAATGTTACAAAGGGAGATGGGACAACAGCATTATGGCATGCTGTTAATAATAATGACCTAGACTTAGTTCAATTATTACTGCAATATAATTCAGATTTTGATTATGAAGACAAAAGTGGATATATGCACATGAAATTAATATATATATGCCTCAATAATGAAAATTATGAATTACTTGAATTTCTTTTGAAGAAAGGATATTGTTATCGGAGAAATGGTGAAATAAGAACTTATCTAGCATGGATTGCAATACGTTTTAGTATTAAGGCGATAAAGTTATTGGAAAGATACGGAATGACTGATTTTTCTTTTCGTAATGAATCAGGTTGTTCATTGTTGACTGCATGTGGTGGTAATAAAGAAATTTTTGATTGTTTAATTTCGCACGGTGCAGATATATTAAATATAGATAATTCTGGAGCAAATATTCTTCATTACATTTCTTATTTTTCAACACAGAATTTAGAGGAAATTATTGATTATGCAGTTTCTAAAGGATGCGATATCAATTTGAAAGAATACCGTGGATTCACACCGCTAATGATGGTGTGTGGTTTGTTTGGATTGGGAAGATTCATTAAAGAAGAGAAAAAGGCACAAGATCAACAAAAAGCACTTATGCTACTAAAACATAAACCAGATATTTTTGTGAAATCTGTAAAAAATGCAAATCATAGTGCCTTGGAAAATGCAGCAGAGTGTGGTTATCTTGAAGTAATCAAAGTTATGTTTCAACAATATGACATAGATAGAGCTTCAGTGTTTTCTGTATTAGATCACGCTGCTTGCTATGGAAATCTTGAAATAGTACAGCTTGTTATAGATAATTATGCTGATGTCAATATAGTTGATGAAAGAGGTAATACACTTTTAATGAAATTGAATCAATATGCTGGAACAGCAGAACAGCAAATAGTGAAAAAATGGCTTAGAGAAAAAATGGACAGTTTGAAGCAAAGTTAAATAGGCTATTTTAAATGGTTATCCATATAGACTTGGTTAGCCAATGTATACACCCACTATATCACTATGAACTTGAGCTACTCTTATTGCTTCTAGGGCATTTTTTACACGAAACTCAACTTGCTCTCTATAAGCGTCAGAACCGTTGGTAAGTTCAGTGATTTTTTCCAATACTAGAATTAAGTCGTTTTTTAAAACTTCAATATCAGCATCGAAAGCGTAGATATCTGTATCTTTAAGAGTATGTAATAATTTGCAGCCTATATCTTTTATTTTATCGCTGCCCCAGAAACTTTTTCTCCAGATTTCCACGCCAAATAAGAAGTTATATTGTGGCTGTATTTCTTTTTCTATATAACTTATGTCGAGGGTATTGTCTTTGGGGAGTATATAAACCATTAAACTCATATCAAATTGTTCTCCTATTTAAATTTACTTATACTGCATTCTTAAAGCGTTATTTATGTCATATATAATTTCTATATGCCCTAAGTTAAATTGTCCTTTTGTATTAAGAATCTTTTCAATTCCGACATGCTCAATTACTTTCCTGATAACTCTATTAGTTACAATAATTTGGCTTGTAGCAGCTTGACAGTAACTTTTTCCAAAAGATGTTTGTTTAAATTCATTATGATACTCCAAATTACCAAAAAGCTTTAAGCTGTCTGTTCTATCAGCCCAAATAACAATGGTTATACATTCATCATTACCTGTTACACTCCAACGAAATTCGATTCCTTCAACAATTATTTTCCTACTTCCTTTTCTATTAGCAGCCATAAACAAACTCTCCTAGTCCTTTATATCTAAATCTGTAAATGTACAATCATAATGAATTTTAAGATGTTGATTTGGTTCAAGGCAATGCCACCCATTATCCAAGGCATATTTTATTAATTTTGAAGCTACGCTAGGCTTATATAGTGTAATATCCCATGTGTCTTTCCAGTCAAAATATGCTTCAAAGCATGAGAATTTTTGACTTTTAGGATAAGAGTGTCAAAAATTACATCATTGGAATTTTCAATAACAATATAATAAAACTCTATTCCATTAACATTAATCTCGCGGACTTTCTTTTTAAACACTTTCAAAATAAATACACCTTCTTAGTGATAGATACTTTATATCAGTATTTTACCAAAATAAGATTTCCACTTCAATTAAAGAATCACAACCTATGAAAGGAGCTGATGCCTTATGTCCAACATTACCTCACAGGGAGGTGTCGTCATTGGTCTAAAGAAAGAAGGAAACAAAGAACGTATCTACTATATCGGCGAAGATAGCCATCTACTATGCATTGGAGCAACCCGTTCCGGTAAAACCCGATGCCTAGTCATTCAATCCATCTGTGTACTCGGACTTGCAGGAGAATCAATTGTAATCAGTGATCCAAAAGCAGAACTTTTTCACTATACATCTAAATTTCTTGAAAAGCATGGTTATGAAGTACTGACCTTAGACTTCAAAAATCCTTCCAAAAGCCAGAGGTATAATCCACTACAACCTATCATTAACGCAGTAAATGAGGGTGATACCGATAAAGCAGAAATGCTGGCATGGGACCTGACAAATAGCCTTGTTGGTAAACCGGAAG
>CAYXPB010000410.1:0-3030 GCA_964466645.1 uncultured Acetivibrio sp.
TAACCCTTTAATTCTATAAACCGTCTTTCTTCATTGCATCAACTATTATGCAGTGATTTATCAAATCTTGATCCGATTTAACCTCACTGGTATAATTTAGTCCATAGGGCCAAAAATGAGTATTATCACCACTAATTTTGGCGTTATTGTCTCCTGTAACAGCCCTTATCGCTGCCGTCCCATTTGCACCGGTATAAACCTTATTAACTATTAAGGAAGTCCACCTACTTGACGTACCTACACCAACTGTATGAGCAATTTCGTGCATAGCAGTGATATGATTCATATAACTACGGTTTGAGCCAAATCTAATTGAACCGTTTATATTCCCATCGGCAGTTGAAACAGAAGGTTCATAACGTATCGTCAAAGCTTTTGTAATTGTGGTATACTGGTTGTAGAATTCTACTGCCTTATCCATAGCACTCTCAATTCTATTATACGCATCTTGCTGATCCGATGTAGGATTCGAAACCTTTACAAGTGTGTATGTAACATTTCCCTTTTTAGGGGCAGCTGTTGGTGTGGGTGTAACTACTGGCACATCCTCTGCCGGGAATTTATTGATAAAACCAAGTAAAAAGCTTCTCATCAAACCAAAATCAATTGAATTGACTCCTCCGTCAGCATTCACATCCCCTGCTTTTATACCATTAGAAGCAGGAAACTCAGAGATATTACCTAATAGATAACTCCTCATCAATCCAAAATCAATTGAGTCTACCTTGCCTGTCCCATTGACGTCACCGTACTTAAACTCCGCGCCGTACACAATAGACGAAAAAGACAAAATCAGTGCAGTTATGAACAGGAATACTACAACTTTCGCCATGCTTGACTGTCTTTGAAACAAAACCGACTTAATCATAATGTGTATCACCACTCCCCCCAGTAATCTTATACTAATTTTACCACAGTGGTGAATATTAATAAAGCTAGCAAAATCATAATTTTATCTTAATCCTAAAATATTTAAGATAAAGCACTATTCATTGTCTATTTATGCACCTCGACTTAATATATTTTAATTTAATATCAAAGAAAATTGTGGTAAAATTGTTCTAAAGTAATCAATTCAAAAAACACAATACGAGCATGGTCTGCTAAAGGGCTAGTATAAAGCTTTTTCGTATAACTAAGAACAATAGGAGGTAATGAAAATGAAGACTTGTGCTAAATGTAATGAGTTAAATGGTGAAAACAGAACAGAATGCTGGAAATGTAAAGCATCTTTAGGTTCAGTTAGTACATATAAAAAAATTTGCCCCAAATGCGGATTGATATTTTCTCAAAAATCCGAGAATTGTGAAGAATGTGGCACAAGATTGTCAGTTTATACCGGAAGTGCTGATTACAGAACCGCAAGCTCTAGCGATGGCGGATGTTGGATGTATGTAGTATCAGTATTAATTCCATTGGTTGGTATTATTTTAGGTTGTATTTATATAGCAAGAAGAGAGGATGAACTTGGAAAGTCTCTCATTATTACTGGTGTTGTAGCTAATATTTCTGCGGTAATTTTGGGAATTATGCTTGGAAGTTGTTCTGCTATTTAATTTCAAAATGAATAGACCCGATAAAAGCATGCAGTTTTTTCATCATTAATGCCGCTGCAAATAAAACATCTTGATGGTTTAAAAACCTCAGAATAAGAAGATATACCCGTAATCATACATCTAAAAATGCACACCCATGACAACTAGTACAACTTTTTTATATTAACTAGATGTAGATAGTTTTGCGTTCTTATATGAAAAAAAGCAAATAGAAAATCGTTACAATTTAGAAACAGCTATAGCAATGTTTTTTTGTAACTACCTTATTCTGAAGCCGAAGGTTACTGAAAAATTCGAGCACTACTTCACTCCCTAACTAAAAAAGCAGACTTTATTGTGTCCGCTTTTCCGCAACAACCAGATTACATACTGTGGTTACCACAATATCAATCTCCTTGTCTATACTTGAATTGTCTCCGTATTTTTTGTACAAATATTCAGATATATTTGTTAGTTTTTGAAAGCAGACCTTGTCTTCATAACTTACTAAACCACAAGAACCTTCCCTCAATTAAATCTAACCCCTTTTTGAAAATAATATAGTTTATATATTACAGCTGATGCTTGAGCTCTTGTTGAATAACTCTTTGGTGCAAGTCTATTGTCTCCAAAACCACTAATAAGACCCTTTTCTATAACTTTTGCAAACGAATTGTACGCATAATTATTAATTTCATGTTTATCTTTAAACGAGCCGATACAAGACAAATCAATCACATTCTGTTCACCATAAATCTGAGTAAAAACATTTGACAATATAACAGCCATATCCTGTCTAGTAATAGGGCTATTCGGGGCAAAAGTGCCATCCGATCTACCTGCTATCAAGTTTGAATTGACTGCTATATTAACATAATTATAAAACCAATCACTTTCTTTTACATCATTAAACATTATACTAGAACTAGATGTATTAAATTTCAACGCCTTTACAATCATTGTAATAAACTGCGCTCTTGTAAGATGTCCATTCGGCTGAAACTCATTTTTTCCCATACCTTGTAAAATCCCCTTAGAAGCAAGAGTTTCAACAAAGTCCCTTGCCCACTCTACAGACTTCAAATCTCCGTATTGGACAATATTCTCTTTAATAAAAAAGGGCTGAGACTTACTTAATTGGAATCTAAACGTACTTGTATTTGTGTTATAATCTCCCCAGAGATTCTGAATGCCCCCATCTTCAGCAATGCCAAATGCACAAATTTTTCTTGAATCTTCTTCAGTCTTTATATTGTATGGCACCTCAACTTCTATAGGATTCTCAATGACTTTCAGCTCATCCCTGTTTCCTGAGTATGCTTTAACTTTATACAATGAAACACCTTTTATTTCAGAATCATTTAACTTTTCACTTGACTCAGTATCTGACGAAATTTCAACTATGGTACTGTCGGACATAAAAGTAAATACTGCCTGTTCAGGCGTCGGTGTAAGCATTGTTGATGGTTTCAGTGCCTGTGTAAACATTGTTGGT
>CAYXPB010000411.1:0-2966 GCA_964466645.1 uncultured Acetivibrio sp.
TTTTCTTGTCCAATTTTCGTTAGTTTACTGAAAAACAGGTTGTCCTATAACAAAATTGGATAGAAACTATAAAGAGTATTATTTGTTTGAACCAGATGAGGATTTATTGGAACAAGCTAAAGACATAAGCAATGATGATAGAATCTTTTATATTAACAAGGGGCTTTACTCAGTAAATAAAACATTGAGCTTTAATAAATCCATAGGGGATGGCGGCAGTATAACCTTAGATGGGGATAAACAAATTGAAGTTACTTCAATAGATGGGTTTTTCAAGAATAAAGTATCATTTATCAAGATGGATATTGAAGGCTGCGAGCTTGATGCTTTAACAGGGGCAAAAGAAACCATTATAAAATATTCCCCTACAATGGCTATTTGTGTATATCATAAAGCTTCTGATTATTTGGACATATTTAATTACATACAGGCGTTAAATAAGGAGTATAAGTTTTTCCTAAGGCACTACAGTAATTATTATACCGAGACAGTATTGTATGCCGTGCATTAAAGTAGATAATTGTTGTTACATAAAAAATAGTAGATAAGAGCAAGAATGTCTTTTGAACAAATAGGATTTAACTATTCTTCCTTTACACCTAACGCAGAAAAAATTATAGTTGACCTAAGCTTGCTATTTGTATTTATAAACGAGAGGAGTGAAAGTATGAAATATGGAGTATTAATGCACAAACCGATGTTTAAACATCTGAATAATCAATCACTTTTTAATATAGGGGATAATATACAATCTCATGCGGTCAGAAATATATATAAGAATATGGGTATAAACGAGAAGGATATTGTTGAGGTGAATAAATATGAGCTATCAAGGTATAATGGAGATTATCTTGTTGTTCCTATTTCGAATTTTACAATGATAAACAGTGATTATGGAGTTTTGCCAATATCACCTAAGATAATACCAGTGTTCATTAGTTTTAACCTTCTTACTGAAAAATTTAGCCCTGAGATTGAAATTAATTTAAGGAACAATCAACCTATTGGTTGTCGTGATGAATTTACTATGGAAAATATGCGTAAGCACAACATACTTGCATATTTATCTGGCTGTATAACTGCTACATTACCAAAACGAAGCAAAGAACCACAAAATAAAAAGGCCTTTTTTGTGGACGTGCCTAAAGGGATATTACCTTTTATTCCAGATAATATAAAAGAAAATTCAGAGTTTACGTCCCATTTGGTTCCTATTAACAAAGTGCCAATTGATGATATAGAAGCTAAGCGGCTTGATGACGTGGCTGTTGCCAGGTTTGAAAGGTATAAAAATGAAGCAACGCTTATCGTGACTTCAAGATTGCACTGCGCTGCTCCATGTATGGCTATGGGCATCCCCGTAATACTTGTTGCCAATAATTGTGGTGATGCATTTGGATGGATAGATAAGTTTTTGCATTTTTATTCACCAGATGAATTTGACAAAATTGATTGGTATCCAAAAGCAATTGAATATGAAAAGGAAAAAGAAGATCTAATAAACATGTTTGCGGGAGAAATTTCAAGAGTCTATAATGTAAATAAACCTGTATATGATATCAGTTCTTTTTATGAGAATCGCACTAGAAGTAATTATAACAATATGTATACTGATGTTCTTATGAAATTAAAAGAAGAAATCGGGCCTAAGTTAAAGTGTGCTGTTTGGGGTGCAACATCGAATGCGAGCATATTGTTAAGAAGTATTTCAAAGGTCTTTGATGAGTATGAGATTGTGAGTATTATCGATGAATATGTTGGTGGCGAGTTTCAAGGGATCCAAATAGAAAAGTCCATATGCATTGATAAGCATGGAAGTGAAGTTGTTTATTTTATTGTTGCAGAAGCGGCAAGAGAATATGCCATAGAAATATTTAAGAAAAAAAATAAAAGATATGTTTGTATAACCGGAAATTTGTAATGGAGGGTCATTATGATAGGAAACCAACCTTTAGCAACACAAGTTCTCGAAATAATTGAAACCTTGGTTGAAGCTGCAGATTATATGTATGGGTGTACTATAAAGGAAAATTACGTACAGGTTGAAGCAACAGCAATAGACATAGCAAATACTCTAAAAGAGGTTTTTCCGGTTGCAGTTCAAATAAAAGAAGAGGTTCCATTTATTTCTGCACCTATAAGCTGTGAAAACCTCATATATTCAGTTAATGATATCATTAGACTTACACGAGTTCGTTCAGATAGAGTATTATCAAAAATTCAGTATGAGTTAATTCCGATTCTACAGGAGTTTTATTACGACTTCTACTTTTTCACTTTTATTTATGGAGATAAAGAGAAGGAACAAAAGCATTATTCTAATGAATTTATCCAGATGGGAGTTAATCCATATATTGAGGAGAGCATAAAATCAGATAATTATAAATATGATGTGTCAATATATGTGCTTGCCTATAACAAGCTGGAATATACAAAACAATGTGTTGAAAGCATCATAAAATACACTCCTAATAATATTAAATATGAATTATTTTTTCTTGATAATGGTTCAAATGATGGAACCAAAGAGTATTTTGCCAGTTTTAGATGCAATAAGGAAATAACTCTTTTGAAAAACAGTTTCTCAGATGTAAGGGCGGTTCGTCGTATTTGTGAAGGACGATATGTATTGTCAGTTTCAAATGATGTTGTCGTTACTGAAAACTATTTAAACAATTTGATTAAATGCATGGAGTCAGATTCTAGAATAGCGATGGTAGTACCGACAACGCCCAATGTATCCAATCTTCAGACAATACATGCACAATATTCTACACTTGAAGAAATGCATGCATTTGCAAAACAAAACAATGTTTCAGATCCAATACGTTGGGAAGAAAGGACAAGACTCTGTAATCCGCTTACTTTCTATAGGAGTAGTATCTTTTTTTCTTCGCAGGGGGTTGGTGCAATTGACAAGTACTTTGTATATAGTGAATTCGGTGATGACGCTCTTGCACTTAGAT
>CAYXPB010000412.1:0-2921 GCA_964466645.1 uncultured Acetivibrio sp.
TAGAATTATCAACTGACATTGGGACAAGGATCTTTAGTTTTTCATAGTGATATAATGTATCTGCTGATAAGCCGCTTAATTTTGAAAATTCACCGATTCTTAACAAACAACCACCTCCAAACAGACTTTACGAGTGTGCACCCTCGCCATCTATTATTACTCTATACCTTAGGGTTACCCAAGAGTCAATGTGTTTTGGGGAAAAAATTAATCATTGCAACATAAATAAACCTTTATTAGCCTAATGTGTAGATCCACATGATATGGATAATACGTAGTTGGATATGCTCTATACATTGTACTCATAAATATACTCGTAAATCACCCTTGGATGAAACCACATGTCAGTTTGATCTGTTTTTATTTATTGATTGACAGTTTTCAAATGCTACTAATACGCACTCGTAGTTGTAACTTTCAGTGCTTCGATTAATTTGATAGCAAAATTATTGCCAAAATTAATAATAGCCTTTCTTTGTTCAGGACAGCGGTCACTCATGGCTATACCAAGTTCGCCAGCGTCATACCACATTTCTGTAATAAGTGCCATTATGTACCCGTCCAATAATCGGATAAATTCTTTTAGAGGGAGCCTACCATTTGCAGAGAAAACACGAATACAAAGTTTGTAAATCTCATCACTTTCATCTGAAGGCTTATCATAATGGGCAATATACTTATCTACACTTTCCCTTATCATGTCTCTTAGTGTTAAGTGTGATTTCACTTCTGTTTGAAGTAATACGTCTATTTTTTCTGCTAAATCTTCCCTGCAATATAACCTAAAATAGTTTTGAACAGTAATATTCTTCTTGAGTTTTATGCTTTCAATTAGAGAAGCCCTTAAGTGAATCAACTCCTGCTTAAATGCAAGCATATATACTGGACTATCTTCATTAGCTGTTTCTAATGCTTCTAAGATAGCCAGATTCTCTTCTTCCTTTGTGAAAAAGCTTGTAAAAAACTCATCTAGTTGGCTTTTTCTGTCATAAACAAAATAGCAATAACTACACTCACTTATTTTCCTGTAAACTTGCATTCCATACTCATTTAATGATTGAATATCGATTTTATCTACTGGAATCCAAAGTAATTTTGTGTAAAACCTTTTTTGTGGATTGCCTGACTCTATTGTTGCTGTAAAAATTGTATGAATCCATAGAGTGGATTCGTCACGCCAATATAGTTCATACTTTTGAACATTAGCTACTTTAACTCCGATTTTTTTATTTACGATATCCGCTATCTGTTGTTTTAACCATTCAAAAGATGGCAACGTATCTGCAGCGATTTCACCGCCTAAAAACTCGTATCTACCTGTCTCTATATCAGATAGTGGGCACTCACAGATGAGGTATTCATTTTTTTCATTTTTAATTACTAATGAAAATCTAATCATTGGCTTATCTCCTAATTTCGTAATTGCTAGCTTCTGAAACTACCCATTATTAGCCTTATAGGAACTTGATTAATGCGTTATTTGCAAAAAAACAAACTGCCTTTACAACAATAATAACAATGTACACAATACCTTTCCTCAACCTCAAATAACTTCCTTCTTATCTTTGCTATTAATTACTCATCATCGTCGTCTTCGCAATATTCCCATGATAACGATCCATCAATATATTTTTCCGGTCTTCTAAGGAATTTCTTCCATTTCATTCTTTTTATTATACCGAATTTATCGTGCTCTATATCCAAGCAGCCAAAACACTTCCTTTCAGGAAGCCAGGAAAGCACTCCTGTCTCATCGTAATCATAAATATTCGAGACAAGGTCTAAAAACATGATATCATTCCATGTGAATATTCTTACTTCATAAACTGTACAAAACTCAACATATGACGTACATTCAGATTTCGGCAAATCCAGCCTCTTATTTTCCGTGCCGAGATATGCAATCACCTCATCAGGCAAAAAATAACTTTTAAGCTTCTTTACACACCATTCATATTCATGCCATTCTTTCGGCTCGTATTTCTTTATCAATTCTGCCAGTTCAGTGTTTTTTTTGCTCTTTGCTTCATGGTATGCTCTGGTTCCCCATTCATCCGTTTTGCTTACATCTGCACCATTCTCCAACAGCAGATTGGTAATCTCAAAATGTCCCTGTCTTACCGCACAGTTTAGAGGTGTAGATTTATTGGCAAAAACCATATCTTCTCCGTTGAAATTAATATCTGCACCTTTTTTTATCAGCATCTCTGCAATATCTTTATATCCTTCATACGAAGCATATCGAAGTGCAGCTCCGCCATGCAAATTTATATTTATTCCATTATCGATTAGTGCTGTTGCAGTCTCTAAATTTCTATGGGATAATGAATTATAAAGAGCTGAATCCCGGCCAGGCTCATACAAATCAATATCTGCTCCATTCTCCAGTAAATATTGAATTACAGCTCTGTTTCCATAAATCGCACCATACACAATAGCCGGCTCACTACTGTCATTTAAACGGGCATTATTATCGACAAACAATCTGACCATATCCAGGTCTTTATGCATAAGAGCACAATTTACAGGATATTTCATGCCCCAACCTTCCACATTTATTTTTGTATTGACAGAAACTCCCTCAGAGATCAGCTTTTTCATTGTTTCCAATTCATGATTCTTTATAATTTCTTCAATATCAGCAACCATTAACAATCCCCTTTCCCCTCTAGGTCATGTTTAACCACTTCATCTATACACAGTACAAAGCTCCTCATCATCAATAGCCAAACTTCAATTTCTATAAGGAACTGAAAGATATATGCTAATTTTGTCAAAGTTTGCTTAACTCTTTTCCTTTTTGCTATTTTATCATATTTGACTATAATTTCCCATCCATTTTATAAATCTTCTGGGTATTGACTCATAGCATCACCCCTGTAGGTGATATAGAATTATTGAATAACCCGTTGCCGACACTG
>CAYXPB010000413.1:0-2904 GCA_964466645.1 uncultured Acetivibrio sp.
ATCAGTATGATGCGTTTGGTAATACAGTTGAGGCTGTTGAGAAGGTACAGAATAGGTTTAGATACGCTGGAGAACAGTTCGATCAGGTTACAGGACAGTATTACTTAAGGGCTAGGTTCTATAATCCGGTTGTGGGACGGTTTACACAGGAGGATACGTACAGAGGCGATGGGTTGAATTTGTATTCATATGTCAAGAATAATCCAATAAAATATGCCGATCCAAGTGGATATTGTGCTGCAAAATCAGCAACATTTAAAAAGCCTAAAGGTGTTACATATGAGGGCCCTCTTTATAGAAACGTTGGAACTATGCCAGATGGTTCACCAGTCGATCATTTAGAGATGGGAGACTTTACAAAGGCAAAGAATTATAGATATACTGAGCCTGGAATTAATGGATTATATTTTGCAAGTAGTCAACATATAGTTGAAGGCGAAATTGGAAGTTATGGTGTTGATCCATATGCAAGTGATAGAACTAACTATAGATATGATAATGTTAAGTTAGATAATATGCTGGATTTAACTGATCCGAAGGTACGTGATCAACTGGACATTAAGCATGAGGATTTACTTAATGATGATTACAAGGAATTTTATAAAACTGGGCCTACTTCTACTACACATAAAATGGGAGAATATGCAGCTAATAATGGTTATAGCGGAATTATCGCACCATCAGCAAGAGGAGACGGCGGAGTAAACTTAGTTTTTTTTGAACCAAGCAAAGTAAACTTTGGAACACCCACAACAATCAAAGGCCCAATATAAATAAAAGGAGATAGATTCTAAAATGAGTACTTTAAATACAGTTGATAGATTGGCTGATTCATATAATGATAAAGCATGGAATAATTTCTTAGTTTTCTTTAATTGTGTTAATGTTGAAGGAGATGACTTTAAAGAAATTCCAGAGGATATTGCCAGAGTTATTGTTGGAACAATTGGAAAGACTCAATCTAAAGACTGGATTAATAAGCCTTTGGAAAGATTAGATAATCAAAAGGTTATTGATTTGGTAAAGAGCGAAAAAGGAAAAAGAGCATTAAAAATATTTCTTCTTTCTATGCGAGTATGATAAGGCTGACAGTTTCTGTTGCCTTAGTAAAAATCATGGCTGGGTTTTTCCCAGCCTTCTTAATTTTTAGAAACCAGCAGAGAATATCAGAGGACCTTTCAGAAGATTTTTTGTACTATTGTACTAATGCAATATTGATAAAGTTGCAGGGAAATACCTGCCTGATGGAGCTAGTCAGCTGGAAATGTTGGTTCCTAAAGCTGAAAGAATGAATTATCTAAAGGTAGTAGCGGTTAGGGATATATGATTAATATAATTTTGAAAGGACGATAGTATATGCAGGTTGAAAAATTTTTTGTTTAGAATTGGACACTTCCTTGTTACATACTTTTTTTGAACATACTTTTTTTAACGAATAGAATTGAAAAATAAAATAAATACACGAGGTGACAAGAATTCCTTTTGATGAAGAAATAAAACACATTAAAACTTGTTCAAACGTACCCGATGGCTATGAATTTCCTTGCTATATAGCATTAGGATATCCAAGAGAAACTGCAAAAACATTTACACCGAAAAATAATTCAATTGAATCCAAAATACATTTTAATAATTGGTAATTCAGTGTGATTACTGAGAAGTCCCTGTGGAGGGACGAAAACCGATAAAATTTAAAGTCGTATACAATCAATATATCTGGCTTTCTTTATAAAGCACACTTTGAAAGGCTGGATAAAATTCCGGCTTTTTAACTCCCAAAAGACAGGTACACCCCTTTCATTGGTTGTAGGTACAAGAAAGGCAAATACTTTAAAGCGAAAGAAAACCTTGACACTCAGGTGTTATAGTTGCGTTGATATATACTAAAGGTAATTTGATAATACTATCAATCATTACGTTTTTAATTGTAGGTGAATTATATATGGCGAAAGAGATAAATGAGTTGGCAAAAACATATAATGATGAAATGTGGAATAGATTTGCAAACTGTTTTAAAACTATAGAAGTTCATGATGACATCCTAAGAAAAGTTCCTCAAGATATAGTTAATGCCATTGTTGGTCTTTTAGGATATGAGCAAGCAAAAAAATGGGTTTTAGAAGGAATTCCAGACTTAGACAATTATTCTGTAATTGATCTTATAGCAAATGAAAAAGGTGTTAAAGCGGTAAAAATGTTTGTATTGTCAATGCCAAGTTAACAAAATTATTTTCAACAGAACCTAATAAGGGAGTGCAAAGAATATTGTGCTTTTTAATTTCGTGTATATGAAAGTCGGAAACAATATATCAATGTGTTACCAGCTGTGGATTTATGGTAAAATATTTATACTCGAATGTAAAAAGATATTTAATATAGAGTTATAGAGAAGGTGGATTTAGGTGTCAAAAGTCGGTTTTAAGTTGTTTAGAGCTTTAGGAATAATATTTGGTTTTGGAGTTATAATCTTGTATATTTTGGAATTTAAATCGATAATATTGAATGAAGGATTTCAAAACTTAACTTTGACGTGTAACCATACCTCGATTAGAGATGTTTCAACAATAGCAATTGGAATAATTTTTGTTTTGCCTTTTGGTAAATTCAAGAGTATTAATCGATTGTATAAAAACATTATTTTCTTATTCTTAATTGGATTTGTAGTTTATACATGCGTATACTATATTCAAGACTTCGAGTGGTATATTCCCTTATACAAAGAAGAATTGATTATCACAACTGTAATATTACTTGAAATTTTAATTCCACTATCAAATATTTATATTTTTTTCTGTGAGGTTATGAAAAAAGATACCAATAAAGATAACGATAATGAAGTGATGAGTGAATTATTTGACTCGTAAACTGATTTTCTTGTCAATTTACTGCAGGTCACAAAAAATC
>CAYXPB010000414.1:0-2852 GCA_964466645.1 uncultured Acetivibrio sp.
TACTATTCCTATAAGTTTTATGTTTGCTTAGCTTGTTCATAAACCCTTTTACAAGGTCTACTGCTATGTCATCTACTAACGAATCGTTGTTTCCGTATTTAGGGAAATCTCCTTCAATTTCAAAATCCGTAATAAGACCCTTTTCATTTCTAATTGCCTTTACTTTTGCATACTTTATAGCTGAAAGAGAGTCGACTACAACAGACAGTCCAGCTATACCACAAGCAGAAGTCCTCAATATTTCTTCATCATGAAGAGCCATTTGTATTCTTTCGTAGGAGTACTTATCGTGCATATAGTGAATAATGTTCAAGGTATTTATATAAAGCTTGGATAGCCACTCCAACACAAAATCAAAACGTTTGACAACCTCATCATAATCAAGATACTCAGTAGTTATAGGTTCTGTTATGGGCCCTATCTGCTCTCCATATATCTCATCTTTTCCGCCATTTATAGCATACAACAAAGCTTTTGCAAGGTTGGCTCTAGCACCAAAAAATTGCATCTGCTTTCCTATCCTCATAGCAGAAACACAACATGCAATACCATAGTCATCACCAAACTTTTCACGCATTAGATCATCATTTTCGTACTGTATAGATGAAGTTTGCACCGAGAGCTTAGAGCAATACTTCTTAAAATTCTCCGGTAAGCGCACCGACCACAACACTGTCATATTAGGCTCTGGAGCAGGTCCAAGATTTGTTAGTGTATGAAGGAAACGGTATGCCATTTTTGTTACCATATGCCTTCCATCTAACCCGATCCCTCCAAGAGACTCAGTTACCCAGGTAGGATCTCCGGAAAAAAGCTCATCGTAAGATGGAGTTCTCAAAAATCTTACCATTCTAAGCTTCATTACAAAATGGTCAACCATCTCTTGAATCTCTTCCTCAGAATATCTTCCTTCATCTAAATCCCTTTGAGAGTATATATCTAGGAAGTTAGATACACGCCCTAAACTCATAGCTGCACCATTTTGTTCCTTTATAGCGGCAAGATATCCGAAATAAAGCCACTGGATAGCTTCCTTTGTATCGTTGGCAGGTCTGCTGATATCCAAACCGTAATTTGAGGCCATCTGCTTTAATTCCTCAAGTGCACGTATCTGCTCACTTATTTCTTCCCTTTGTCTTATAACAGTCGAATCCATTATGTCAAATACATAATTCTTTTTTGCTTCCTTTTTCTTTTGAATCAAAAAGTCCACTCCATAGAGTGCAACCCTCCGATAGTCACCGATAATTCTGCCTCTCCCATAAGCATCGGGAAGTCCTGTAATGATTCCTGTATGTCGGGCTTTTTTCATTTCATCAGTATACGCATCAAACACACCATCATTATGAGTTTTTCTATATTTGAAAACATGATCCATCACAGGATCCATTTCACGCTCATAAGCCTTTAATGATGTGTGTACCATACGTATTCCGCCAAAAGGCATTATTGCCCTCTTTAGTGGCTGATCTGTCTGAATACCTACAATAGTCTCAAGTTCCTTATCTATATATCCAGCTTGATGTGCATTAATTGTAGATATGGTTTTTGTATCTATATCCAATACACCACCGCTTTTTCGCTCGTTTTCCATAAGAAGGCTTACTTTTTCCCATAGCTTTAGCGTCTTTTCTGTAGGTCCTTTAAGAAAACTCTCATCACCATCATAAGGTATATAATTTTTTTGTATAAAATCCCTGACATCAATTTCAGTATTCCATTTTCCTTGTTCAAAAATTCTACTCATTTAATTTACCTCCTTGTCATATCTAGTATTTTACTCGTAGACATTTTTAAATACATTAGTCAATATTTTTAATTTCCATTAATATGTTTCTTGCTATAACTTTATATTTAGTTTCCTAAATGCCCATTGATAATTTGTATACGAAATAAATTTTGTATACAATATACATAATACCACAAAATCCTTTGATTAAACATATAAATTTTGTATTTTATTCTTTGTAAATTTAACCTTCATGGTAAATCTCACTCAAAATAGCTATTTTTATCTATTAACCACGAAAATAATTTTACATCGACAAATTTAGTTCTCGCGATATTATATAGCAAGGAAATTAGAGCGCAATGTATAAACTTTATAGAGTTCAATATAGCTGCTTCTTAAGGAACCCAAATAAATAGGACTATAATATTTGAGCAAATGAACACAAAACAAAATGAATTGTCCGAATATCTATCTAAACATATATTATTTTTTATTTCTTTAACACTACTTTGTTAATCCACTCTATTAAGCTTATAAACACACTAGTATTCAACTATTTTATAATAAAGAAGGAGGAACTTAAGGTATAATTAGCATTACTACTATTATGAATCTTTTGAAGGGAGGAATTGGGCGTTTGATAATATGAAAATAACCCAAACTACTTTTTTGAAATGGTTTTACAAAGATAAGAGTTGAAAATTTAGGAGGAAAGTTATCATGAGGATTAAAAATATCAAAAATGTAAAAGCACTTTTTTTGCTTGCTGCTTTTGCATGTGTTTCATTATTTACACCGACTCTAACTGTAAATAGCGCCGTAAGTGTGCCTTATAAATGGGATAATGTTAAAATCGGCGGTGGTGGCGGGTTTGTTACCGGGATTATTTACAACCCAACCGAGGAAGGTCTTGTTTATGCACGTACCGATATGGGTGGTGCCTATATAAGAGATAAGCAGACCTTAGAATGGGAACCTATTACCGACTGGGTATACCCCGACGAATGGAATTTGCTCGGTTGTGAAAGTTTGGCTACTGACCCGGTGGATACAAACAGGGTCTATATTGCAGCCGGTACATATACAAATAGCTGGACTACAATGAATGGATATATTCTAC
>CAYXPB010000415.1:0-2829 GCA_964466645.1 uncultured Acetivibrio sp.
TACATTAAATCAACACCTGATGTAACCAGTTCCATGGCTGTAGTATGACGCATTTTATGTGCACTTAGGTCATCTGGTATAAGTTCAGAATTAATCCTTTTGGCTTTGATTCCATATTTCTTCAACACATAATTGATTCCCTGTCTGGTAAAAGGAGTTTTCATATGGTTCTTAAAAAGTGTTTCCTCATATCTAGCTTCATTATCATAGCCTATTGTTTCCAGATATCTTTTTATATGTGGTACAGCTGTTCTCATTAACGGCACATATCGCCCTTTGTTGCCTTTTCCATGAATTCTAATTGTATAAGGCTCTGTCAGCGAGATATCTTTTACTCTAATATTGATAAGTTCTGTGACTCTTATGCCAGTTGTATATAAAATAAGCAGAATCACATAATCCCGCAAACCATTCGTTCGGGTTAAATCAATCTGTTCAACAAGCAGATTAACACCATCAGTCTTCATATATGAGATTTCCTTTTGCTGTGTCTTTTTTAAAGGAATACCAAGTATTCTCTGATATTCAACAAGATAATCAGGAAACTCGTATTTTAAATAATGCACAAATCCTTTTAATGCAGCCAGTCTCTGATTACGTGTAGAAGGACTGCTTTCTCGACTTGCTCCAAGCCAGTTTAAATAACCAGTTACTGTTTCTCTTGTAAAATCCGATAACAATCCTTTCAGCAGATATCTTTTTTACTGATTCCATGTATTCTAGATACAATATAAAAGCATATCTGTATGAATCAATTGACTGTGGAGAATTTCCCCTTTCATTTGGCATATATTGAGTAAAATATTTGTTCAGATATACCGCAAAATCAGTTGTTTTCATCTGCTGTACCTCCAAATATTCTGTCAACCATTCCGTGAAATTTTTCCTCGATATAAGGAAATAACTGTAAGGTAAGTCTAACGTATTTTTCTGTTGCAAAAATAGTCTTATGTCCCAGATATGTTGAGAGTATTGGAAGAGCAACATACATATCGAATCCTGAATCAATCATCTGCTTAAATGCATAGACTGCCATATGATGTCTCCAGTCATGGATCCGTGGACCCTTTCCATCACCAAGATAAGGAATCCTGGCTTTAAAAAGGAACTCTCTATGATTATCGTATATCGTCTTTTCATCAAGACGACCGCCATTGGCGTTGGTAAATATATAGTCATCATCATTAAGCATGTAAAAACATTTTTCAGCATAACAGTTAAGCAGTTCCTTGAGATCATCACCAACTATAACATAGCGTTGACGGTTATTTTTTGTTTCGTTCAGTTGTAGAATCCCTTTATCAAGGTCCACATCTTTCCTTCGTATTCCAAGAGTTTCATTTATTCTTGTACCACAACAATACAAAATTCGAAAAAGTACTGGATATTGTATTGCATCTTTACGATTCTTGCAGCTACTATAGTTGTCAACTGCCATAAAATATCTGTCACTTTCTTCATTTGTATAGATATGAGGCTGAAAATCAGTTCCTTTAAATTTAACATCCCTAGTTATATACACATCATATCCTTTGATACTCAGGTATATAAGAAAGTGCTTGATTCCATTAATACGACTATAATGAGTTGTATGTGATTCGCATTCCTTCTTTTCCAACCATTTAGACGCATGACATACTGTAAAAGCTGGTTCTGTCAGGTTATACTCAATACAAAATTTATCAAAACCTATCAGCATGCTTCTGAAATTTTCACCATTATATCCCGCCACAGTTTTGTCCTTGATGTACTGCATTATCTCATCTGCGAATACAGAGCTGAACTTATATCTTGCCATGGTTGCCCTCCTTATTGTAGAATGGAGAGTGCATTGCTGGCATAGGAAGTACGCACTTTTTCAATTTGCCATAGTCTACTGAAATATATATACTTGTGGTCTCTGTGCGTTGATGACCCATAACAGTACTTATGATTGGCATAGAAATATTTTTCTTTAAAAGATTTGTCGCTAGGCTATGGCGCTTATGGAGAGCTCTCCATAATAGGCATTATGTTGAGAGATTTGTTATGTGGAGTTAATATTACAAATTATTGATTTATCGATGTTTATTAGAAAAACACTCCCCATAATAAAAATACGTAGGTGTTCAGTAAAGTGAAAAAAATTAGATAAGAATACCAAAAAACTAGCAATGATTAGAAATAAGTCAATAATGTAAAGTTGAACATTGAAAATTGAAAAAGGTGTGAGTTGTAGGAAGAGTCTACCATTAAAAAAAGGTATAGCTTCGCTAAGCATAGGTATTTAGGGAATAAAATTCCTATGGATTATGAGGCGTTTTCCTGATATTCTATACTCTCAAGGACTTCAGCTATGGTTTTTGCATGTTGGAGCATGCATACTAAGGCAGTCCTCACAAAGAAGTTTTTAGCACCTCTGAATAAGGGTGACTTTAGTCCGTTATTGAGAACTGTATCACCAATTACTGATTCGATACGTGCTCTTCTTGAGTATAGTTCATCCCAGAGTTTAGAACCTCTAGGGACTTGCGTAAACCAGCGGATATCTTCTTCGATGTGAGTATAGACTGTCTTGCCATAGCTGGAATCACAACAAGGCTTATCACATTTAAGTTTTTTAGCAAGTTTCTTAGATGCTTTTAGTGGACATCGCCATTTATACCTACGTTTCTTTTTATCAACTCCCCAGTAATAGTATTCATGACCAGCAGGGCATATAGGTAGCCCATATTTATTTTCAGGTGTAGGAGTTTGAGAGTTTCTTGGATTTATTGCAATAATGGGTTTTCCGCCAAGAAGACAAATCCACCAGTAAATATAGAATGCATCATAACCTGAGTCCAGTAT
>CAYXPB010000416.1:0-2812 GCA_964466645.1 uncultured Acetivibrio sp.
TACTTCTGAGGATAGCGGTGTTGTTAATAAATTGTCTGATTCAGAAAAAAAGCTACAACCCTACATAGAATCCTTTCCAACTCTGTGGCCGACAAACGGAAGAATTTCTTCACCTTTTGGATACAGATCTGACCCGTTTAATTCCTCAGAAAAAAGGCACCAAGGAATAGACATAGCAGCACCGGAAGGGGATAACATAAAGGCTTCTGCAAACGGAAAAGTTATATTATCAGCTTACAACGGTAATTATGGAAATTGTATTATTATAAACCACAACAATGGCATCACCACTTTATATGGCCATGCTTCTTCACTTATAGCTAAAGAAGGACAGACGGTAAAAAAGGGTGATGTTATAGCAAAAGTCGGCAGTACGGGAAGGAGTACCGGACCACACCTTCACTTTGAGGTGCGTATAAACGGAACACCCGAAGATCCTACAAAATATCTTGACAAGAAATAAAACTTTTGTAAAAAGTATATTACTACGAGGAGGATAACTATGTTCAACAAAGGTAATTCCGGAAATGCTGAGTCGTTTGATACTATTATAGGAATCAATTCTAAATTTGAAGGTAATATTGAAACAAACGGAACAATTAGAATAGACGGCAAAATATTTGGAGATCTCAAAATTAATGGCGATGTCTATGTGGGTAAAGACGCAGCAATAACAGGAAATATTAATGCAAATAATATTTTTATTTCCGGAAGAGTGGAAGGAAATATAGAGTCAAAGGGAATTCTTAAGATTCAAGCTTCTGCCAAACTATATGGAGATCTTACAGTTTTCAGTATAGTTACCGAAGAGGGTAGTGTGTTCGAAGGTAACTGCAAAATGTTATCGGCGACTCAAACAGAAGATATTCCAGCTATGGGCAACTCAAAAAAAATGAAAAACAGTAAAGCTTCTGTTTCAGAATAAATGGAGTACTATTAATACTCCATTTTTTGTCCTAAAAAACCCCTATCTAATATTTATGTAATAATCGGGCACTTCTCCCACAATCACCGTCTCTGCTACAGGCAAACTGGTTGTGACAATGGTCTTTTTTTCAACAAAAGGTATTGCCACCCCCATTTCCGTCTTAAACAAAATATAAATCCTGTGTCTAGTCTGGTTTATCCCTGCACTGCTGAATTCCGATTTAAAATCTGTCTCAACGCTTCCGACGGGAATTATTCGAAAATCAATTTTAGGCCCCCTAGCTGCGAAAATTGTCTCTCCAAATACAGCCCCTAAAGGTATTGATATCTTCTCACCGGATAAGTCTGATAATTGGTTTTGAACACTTAGGGAAACATTGGCAAACATCCTGTTCAACTTTGCTATATCAGTCTGAATTGATGTAATATTACCATTTTCATCTTTACTTATTGAGACTATATCAGAATAGTCTATATCTTCCGGAAAATTCTCGCTTATTGAATTGCCAACCACTCTTGTTACTATAGACTTTACTCTGTATTCCGATATATGATTAATACTTATTCTCAAGCGTTTTTCAATAAAATAAAGCAGTATTATCAGTATAATCATTACAAAAGCAATCACCACATAGGCTCTAATTCTATTACCGTTTCTCCTTACATACCATAAACGGTGATATAAATTGGTCTTTCTACGCATAAAAAAACCTCCTTACCATAATAATATGAATCAGAAAGGTTTTTGGTGAATTTGGACATTCAAATTAATAAACAATCTTAGCGTCTATGGGTTATCACTTACTATTTGAATAGCCATATATTTCTTTAATATAGTCTCTATTTGCATATATAAGTCGTCTAAAAACATTTCGTATAGGAATTTGTTCTCTATGCGATATTTGCATTCTAAAGTTTTTCCTATAATATTACATATCTTTTCAAGTATTTCCTTGTCTTCTAACACCTTGTAATTTTCATCCTTAGCTACTAGCTCAAGAAGCGATGGCATATTGACAATTGAATTCTCACGGGTGCTTTCAATACCAAAAAGAACTTCTATATCAAGGTCAAGCTCCTTTATTATATTAAGTACAATTCCAAGCTTAGGGTTATCTTTTCGGCCGTTCTCTAACTGTGAAAGGTATCCTGCTGATATTCCAATGACCTTTGCAAAATTCACAAGGGTATAGTTCTTTTCTTCTCGCTTTGCCTTGATTATTTCCCCAAATTTGATATCCACGTATACGCCCCCTTTGTTCTATTTTATAAAATCTATTGACATTTTACAACAGGAAATTTATTAGGGATATAATTGGGGTCATGTTATTAGAAAAGGCTGTTATTCTTCTGGAATATAGTCTCTAGGACTATCATTGCAGTGCTTCTGCTTTGTTTGCATGCTTACGGTTTGATGTGCTATAATATAGTAAGTTTTATTATATATAAGGCCATTTCAAAAAATAACCTATACAATATTTAAGTCACAAAGCCATCAAATCAGATTTTTTGAAATGGCAATTGACCAGTTATTTTTTTGGAATCACCTAAATTAGTAAAAGGTGTACTTTGGGATAATTAAAGCCTAGCATCCAAGTAAACTACTATAAAGATATGGATGCAAATTAATTATCCCTTAATAAAGGAGAGGAACTTTTATGAACTCTAAGAATACTGCTGTTTCAAATGTTAAAGCAAGCAAAAAGAAACAGCAATCAGTGGGGAGAATTATCGGTAACTTTATAAGAATTTTATTTCTTATTGCGTTTACCCTCGGGGTTGTTTTTGCGGGTATAGTTGGCGGCGCAGCTTTTGCCTACATAAAATCTTCCGAACCAATAACTTCCGACCAACTTGTAATTAAAAATCAAACAACTCATGTTTA
>CAYXPB010000417.1:0-2811 GCA_964466645.1 uncultured Acetivibrio sp.
ATTTCCTCAAAAACTTGAGCATTATTACGGCCTAGGTATATATCAACATCACTATAGGTTACCACTTTTTTGTCTAAGTAAACAGGTACACTGTAACTCCAAATATCCTCTTCAACAGCATCTACAATGGCAACTTTTTTGCCCGCTGCCAATGCAATTTTAGCAAGATATAACAGCAAATCACATTTATATGAACCTGCAAAGCCAATCTCCACTAATGACTTCATCTATAACATTACCTCCAAAGTTTATTATCCAAAATTCACTTTTACCTATCTTTACTCGATTTTCGTCTTTTGCCATTTTTTTGTTCTAAAAGACATTCCCTATACTGCTTCCGGCATCTGTATCACAACAGGGTTAGCTCCATTATTAGGGGTCTGATTACCTGTTTGAGCAGCTGGTTTGCCCTGACTCTGATTGTTCTGGTTAGTTTGACTGCTTTGGTTAGTTTGGCTACCTGCTTTAGCAGCATCTGCCTGTTCTTTTTGCAATTCCTGGATGTTCTTTTCAAGTACAGTGGTCTCTTGCTGTACTCCAGAACCTACACTGTTTAGGCTTTCCTTTGGTATAATATTGATACGAGCTTCTAGTGCAGCTCTAGCCTGTGCAGTCATAGCAATTGTGGCTTTTTCCAATATATTTGGGTCGGCCATCATAGCAGCCTGTACGTCAATATTGAAAGGATATGTAATAGCAGCGGTTTTTTGAGTCTGTGGTTGTACATATTTAACAACGTATAGTTTTGTACCGCTTCTCAAATATGCATCCACTGTCGCACTACTGATTGTCATCAACTCTTTCTGATCTGTATTGAGCCATATTGTTCCTGTACTCAGCTTTATGTTATTGACCTTTTTCTTAGACAATACTATGTAATCTTCACCATTAGGGAAGCGTATTCTTACATCTACAAAATCATTCTTTGCTATATTGGTCTGAAGTGTGAGTGTATTAAATTCTGCATCCCTCAAATCATCAGCAATTTTATTTTCCTGCAGCATATACCTCAACACGGGCATTTGAGCTTGTAAATTTGAATTGAGTAACTTGCCAAAATCCTCTTCATTCATATACTGGTCCTGGGGAAGTGAAGATAGTATTTCCACCTTCTCAAGCATTGCTTCTTCAAGCTTCATATTATACTTTAAATCCTGTTTAGGTACATAGACAAACCTAGTACTTTCTGACAGTTCCTTTTTAATACCCTCGAGCTGACTGTTCGCATCTGACAACTTTCTCTCATAATCACCCTTAACTTTGTTGAAATACAGTATTCCAAGTACTGCCGCTACTGCAAAAATCACAACAGCTATGCCTGCAACAATCATAATAGTTGTACTGTTTCTTCTCGCACCCACAATCTTTACTGCCATTTTTACACCTCTAATCTTAGTTTTTGATAAAATTGTTTTTAATTAGGAAATTTCAAAAAATAACCTAATACAATATTTTAAGCCTAAAGTTCATCACGCAAACTTAAGCTTCTAAATATATGAACATAAGTGTTTTTTTACATTACAAATTATATATTATGTACTCTTAGAAAAAAGGGAAGTATTAATAATAATTTAAAGGTGAAAAAATATCTGCTTGTAATTAATATTCTGAAATTAAGTAATTTAAAAAATTAAATTGTACTACTACCCCTCTAATCAGCTCTATAACTATCTCTCTAAGTTTTCCTCAACATAATATATGTCGTAATATTCACTTAAAAATATTAGCATAATTTGCGTACTATAGCAAGTCCAAAAATGTTATATTATGGCTGGTTTTGCGATGAAATTAGCAATTACTTTCTTAATAGTATGCTTATTAGTTTTTATACTATAGTCTCAAAAAAATTGACTAGCATATAATTGAAATGTATAATTAAACAGTAACAGCAAGTATTTTTACCCACTATAAAAGTCAAAAAGGAAACTGGCCTATTGCCATTACTTGCATTTAAAACAAGGAGAATAAAAATGAGTTCAGTAAAAGAATACAAATGTCCTAATTGTAATGCCCCTTTGGAGTTTAATCCACCTACTCAAAATTGGAAATGTGATTACTGTGCAGCTGAATTTAAATTAGAGCAGATAGATACTGTTCACAGAGAAGAAGCTTCCGATCAGGATATGCAAGAGTTGGACTCTTACAAGTGTAGCAGCTGCGGTGCAGAATTGATTGCCGACGCCACAACCTCTGCCACCTTTTGTCTTTATTGCAAAAGTCCTACAATCATAAAGACAAGATTTTCCGGTCGTTTCAAGCCAAAAAGTGTTATTCCGTTCCGCTTGGTAAGTGATCAAGCTAAGGAAATATACAAAAAGTGGATTAACAAAAAATTATTCACTCCTAAGGAATTTAAACAAAAGGAAGAAATAGATAAAGTAACGGGTATATACGCACCTTTCTGGCTCTTTGATTGCAGAGCAGACGGTATGATTAGCGGTGAAGCCACCCGGGTCACTTCATGGCGCCAAGGTGATTATCGTTATACAAATACAAAATATTACCTTGTTACTCGAAAGGGTCTTGCTCAATACAAACAGATTCCTGTGGACGCTTCCAAAAAGCTCGATGACCGTTTTATGTTTATGGCCGAACCTTTCCACTATGATGATATGAAGGAATTCTCAATGAAGTATATGTCGGGTTTTATGGCTGAAAGATATGATGTTGAATCAGATGAAGCAAAACCCACCATGGAAACAAGGGCTGAAGGCTATATAGAAGGCAGACTTAGAAGCACAATATCCGGTTATACGACTTTTAGTGTTAGAGACAAAAACGTTGCACTTTCTAAAGTTGATGCTTCCTATG
>CAYXPB010000418.1:0-2781 GCA_964466645.1 uncultured Acetivibrio sp.
GTCGTGGACGCTCTGGTTACGGGAAAGGGCTTTGGAAAAAACAAAGGCAAAGTATCACAAACAGTTGATAAGAATGGTAATAAATCAACCTACAATTATTACCCTAATGAATCAAGAAATACCGTAACCGATTCAAATGGCAAGCAGACAAGTTATTGGTATGATGATAACTATTGCAATACAATAGTTGTTGACTCGGAAGGTGGATTTAGCAAAACTACTTATTTTGTTGACGAAAAAGGTGAAAATAAGTATGGAGAGGTTATGTCTGTCCAAGACAGAAATGGGAACAAGACTACCTACGAGAGGGACGATGTTGGAAATATTACGAAAATTAGAAATCCTGATAAGAGTGCCAAAGAATTTGGATATGATTCAAATAACAATGTTGTATGGGAAAAGGACGAAGAAGGAAAATTTATACAATATGTTTATGAGGGTAATTTGCTAAAGCAGAAGGCAGAGAGATTACATAGGCTTAGGAATACTGATAGAAGTGAATATCCTAAAAATACTGATATTGATCCTGATTACTATGCTATTACTGACTATGATTATTACAGCTATTCATCTTCACCTAACAATGATACTACTTACAAGGTTTATGGGCTATTGAAATCTGAAACACAGAATAATGGTACAGAAAGTATTATAACTGAATATAAGTATCATCCGAATGGAAGTTTGAAGTCCATAAAAAATCCACAGACCGGAGAATTAACACAATATAGCGATGTGGATTATACTCCAGAGTATGGTTGGCTGACTACTGAAACATCACCAAATGGAAATATTACAGAGTATCATTATAATGATAATGGACAAATAATTGAAATTGTTAAGAAGGATGCAAAAGATCCAAATAAGGTAAGTAATACAGTAACGGTCTATGATAATTGTGGTAGAAAGAAGCAGGAGATATCGGCTAATTTATTTGATAAATATAAAGCAAATGGAAACGATCCTGACATAGGCACCAGATATTCATACAATAAACGTGGGCAGTTGGAAAACTTGATTGATGCAGAAAATAACATTACAAAGTATCATTCTTATGATATTTATGGAAATGTTCAAGTGGAAGTAAAGCCGAATGGTGGAGTGTACAAATATGAATATGATTCTTTAAGCAGACTTTGTAAGGTTTGGTTCAAAGATACAATAAATACAGCAGATGCCGAATATACGCTTTTAGTTGATTATACTTATATAGCTGCTAAAAATCCTGTAAAAGTAGAGAAGAAATATTTAAATGACAGTGAAGTTGCGAGGACAACCTATACAAGCGACTATGCAGGAAGGACAGTCAAGGTTGTTTATCCTGCTGATGCCGAAGGTATAGTGTCAACAGAGGTTACAGCCTACTATGGAGATGGAAAGATAAAAGAGTTTACCAATAAAAACGGATATACTACATATTACTATTTAGATGATTTTGAATTAAAAAGGCTGCAAAGATTTGAAGAAAAATGGACTCCTGTTGAACTTGATGGGACAGAGGTTAAATATAACTATACAAAGACTTATTATGATAGTTTAGGAAGATTAGTTGAGGAGCTAGCTAGCAGTCAGTTAGTAAATCAGAATGAAAGACCTCTAAATTATGATGTTAAAAAGACCACTCGCTATTATAAAGATGGAAAAATGAGCTATGTGCTTTATAATGACGGCAGAAGAACAGATTTTGAATATGATCTTGACAGAAATATAAATAAAGAGACAACAAAGAAAAATGACTCTGAAAGTATTGTAGTAGAGTATGAAAACAATTACTTTGGAAAACCGGACAGTAAAAAGCTTTATGTAAAGAGCGGAGATTTATATAATTACAATTACACTGATAGTTCCGAGGAAGTTGTTGAAACTTTCTACAAATACGATAAAGAGGGCAATATAAAGACGGTAGAGTTTGATGATGTATATACTGAAGATGATACTACCGATAAGCATATACTTACTTATAACTATGATAATTTAGGCAGAAATTCAGGGACTGAAGAGTACGTTGTAACAGAAGACGGAACAGTTAAAAAGCTCACAAACAGAACAACCTTTAACTGGGAGGGAAAACCCCTTACTGTTGAGCAGTTGGAAAACGATGTGGTAAAAAGAACAAATACCATCAAAGAGGTCTTCTCGAAACTGTTAAAGATGCAATGCCGGCACCCCAAACAGGTATCGCATATTATGCCTATGACCTTGGAGGAAGAAAGATATGTGAAGTTGCTCCGGAGGACTATGTTGAAGGCACTGATTTGAAAGCTATGAACAGAACTGTTTATACCTATGATGCCCTTGACAGAGTAGTAAAAGTTACTTATGTAGGAAAGACGGGGTATTTTAATGAGGTAGGAGCATGGATTGAACCAGTAAATCAATCGAATATTTTACAAAAATCTTTTGCTTACGATAAAGCTGGAAATGTAATAAGGGAAACTGATGCAGAAGGTCATATGACACAATATGCTTACAATCCTTCAAATAAAAGTAAGGCTGTGTTAGACCCTGTTAGTGCCGATAAACAATTTACCCTTGAAAATGCACCAAAGAGGTTTAATTATGATGCTTTCGGCAGGACTGTTGAAGAAATAACAGTAATGGAAGAAAAAAACGGTACTGAATACAATACCTATGAAAGCATTAAGATTTCTGAATATGATGAAGCTGGAAACGTTGAGTTTATATGGATTAAGAAAGATAATGAAGAACAAAGAAAGCTTGAGTCCGCTGCTTATGATTATTTGGGTAATGTAATAACCAAAACCGATGGCAATGAAAACA
>CAYXPB010000419.1:0-2748 GCA_964466645.1 uncultured Acetivibrio sp.
CAGTTGGCGTTGATGTAGGTGTAGGTGTTGGAGAAGCATAGAATTCCACACAGTGTTGCCCATTTGTTCCATCATATACTACCCTTGTATCTCCTACTGTTCCACGCCTATCTAGTGTCCAGCCACTTATATTTCCTTCCTCGAAAGAGGAATTTGTTGCCAGTAGATTTTCTGAACCTTCGTATGAAGAAAACATCGGTACGTTGTACTCATCATTTTCAAATTTTACCGTTTCAGTTGTTGGCTCCGTACTCTGTGAACCCTTTGTGTTATTGCTTAACGGAAAATATTCCACTGTGCCATCATTAATACTGTATCTGTTGTAGTAGTTCTGTTTTTCCGCACCTGTTTTGTCATACAAATACCCAGTATAGTAATTCCTATTTCCTACAATGTAATTTGTGTTTCCAATATTTTCTTCCATCCTGTCAGGCTGGTTTTCATTGTTATAGCTGTATAGGGTAACATTATTTTGGCCACTGTTCTTTTCCACCGTCTTTACAGGTCTGTTGGCTAGATCATATGTGTATCTTTGCGTATAATATTGGGAGTTGCTGCTTCCAAGGTCTGTACGGTTCTCATAATATGCGAGGTTTCCGTTTGAATCATAGTCATATCTATACCTTTGTGTATCGTTATACTTTATAGCCTTTACCCTGTCAAGCTCATCATAATCAAACCCTATCTTCTGTCCATTCCCATAGGTTGAATCCAAAAGCTTACTGCTTCTTGCCTCGTAGTTATTGGTAATAAGAGCCTGGCTACCTGCATATACACTTGTCATGTTCCACAAAGCATCATAGTTGAAATTATAGTCGAAACCATTATGTGTTATTTTAGTCAAGTGATCTGTCTCTTCACCTTGTGAATTTGTATAGCTGTAACTATTGTATGCCGTAGGTACAGCAGTTGCAGTTCCAGTAGGATTGGGTACAGGATTAGCAATCGGTTTACTTACACCAGTAACCCTTTTAAAAAAGTTAAAATCAAAAAACTGTGAGAGGTTTCGCTTTTTGCAAACTTCTCACAGTCTCTGTTTTTATTAATTATTAAACTTCTTCTTTTAATTTCTTAACAACCCACTCGTCCAACCCAGTAATCTTTATAACAAAGTCAATATCTGCTCCTTTTTCTAAGGCTGACTTTGCAACCTCAATTTTACCTTTTTCTATGCCTTTTTCTATTCCTGTTACTTCTGCCTTTTTCTTCATTTCTTCAATAGTATTTGCTAGATTGTAAACCATATTTTCCACCTCCAACACCTTAGACTTTTCCAATACCTCATCTATTTTAGGATGTAATTCTTCTGATATCCTTGGTTTTACTATCCACTTAAACCAACCCTTAAATAAACTTAATTCTTCCTCTGTCAAACCTCTAAATATTCCTATTAGCTTTATTAGTCTTTCTTTTAATTCTTCTGAATCTATTTTCTGATCCAGTAAAAAGATACCTGATATCAAATTTGTTAGGCTTATATATTTAAAGAAGAAAGCTCTCTAGGTGGACTTAGTCCAATTGAATACAGAAAGAGCTTGGGTTAATTGCGGCATAATTGGTCCAAGAAGACGTCCGCATCCCCAAGTGTTCAATTCTAGTTGACAATCAACAATCAACATGAAGCTTTCCATTCCAAATAAATCACCAAATTTCGCAAAATATACTTTAACACTGTAATTGTAAACTAAATAGACAAAATTAAGAATAAGCCCCGTAGTCAATTTTGAATACGGGGCATTACTCCAATAAAACCAGTTATCTTTTATGTTCCTCAATAATCTGTTTTGCAATAACAACACATTCATTGATACTTTTATTAAAAGTATTCGCACCAAAAGCTTTAGTAAAAACGTTAAATATTACTGTACCCAATTCGTTTTCATTCATATTTTCATTTGCTTGTGACATTATTTTTGTAGTTTCTCCGTCATATTCATCTTTTGGAGCATGTGTAAGTAAATCAATCGCATCCCAATTATCAATTATTTTTTTTACAATAAATCTATCCATATTAGTCACCCCTAAAATAACTGTTTTACAAGTGCTTTCATTGTGTCATCAAAGTAATTCTTCCCATAAGCAGTAACAATTGTCCCAGCAGAATCCATGACAACTGCTCCACTTTTAGAAACATAAAGAAATTTGCTTGCTCCTTGTTGAAGCATTCTTCCATTCTTAACAATGGACTCTACTAATGATTTTGACATTCCTCTTTGAGTCATACGTTTAAGTCCATGTGCAGTTACACTTTCCCAATTAATATTAATACGCCTGTATTTTACCAACGTCCCTAATTTACCAAAAGAAGTACCAATTTTTGCAATTTGAAATGCTTTACCTGCCCCTCCTGTAACTGCCCCAACAGCAGCACCCCACATGAATCCATCTGCTGCTCCATCTGCCGCACCGCTCCAACCACCTGATATTCCACCTGCAACTGCACCAATTGCCCCGGCAATTGCAGCCGCAGCACCGCCTGTACATACTGTTGCAATGACTAATCCTCCAATAATAGCCACTCCAATTGCAATCTTCCAACCTTTACTTAAATATCCGTCTGAATCTTCGTCATTTACAGGATTATTAGCACAATAAGCAAACATATTATGAGAAAGTAATACACCGTTTATTCCTACAATTGCGTCTGCACTAATAAACCTACCCCACTCAGGGTTATAATACCTACTTTGCAAATAATACAGCCCTGTCTCAGTATCGTACCTATAACCCCTATACCGATAAGGATTC
>CAYXPB010000420.1:0-2725 GCA_964466645.1 uncultured Acetivibrio sp.
GTTTCCGTCCCCTTACGGGGGTAAGTCTTTCAAACCGCACCTTTTTCAGACCACTATTATAGATACTTTCAAAGCTTTTTGCGGCACAAATGGCATGTTTAGCATAAACAATATACACCAACATTGCAAAATTCACTTCAAACCCGCTGTTATCAAGCAGCGGCACAACTCAATATGTTTTCAAGGTTCACAGCACCCAGTAACTGCTATTTTCAAACAACTTAATACTTCCCCAACACTCAATATTACATCGGTTAGTTAATCTGTATACCCTTAATAAGTCTTCTTTTTCATCAATTATTTGTTCCAGTTTCTTAAGTAAATTCTTATACATAGTATCATTTACATAGCACTCGAAAGCTGATTTTTGTACCCTAATTCCATATGACTCAAGACATTTTACCATTTTTCTTCGTCTCTTGTCATTAACTATATCATAAATTATAAGTATCAATTTTTTGTTTGATATTTCTTCACATTCATTGTCCTCAAGTGAGCTTTGCCACCACTCCACAAAAAACATCTCCCTGACAATATTTATAAAATAAGTTCCTTTACAATTTCATTAATTCTATCATATACAAAATCATCACCTTGAATTTTGTTTCTAAATATAAGCTTCAGAATACTTTCACATAAATCAATTATCCTACTTGAGTTTTTAGGAAGAGTAATAAACACTTCCTTTTCTCTTTTTTCCATCAATCGCATTATACTTTCTTCGGAGACTGAAATCATCTGATGTGCAACCTTATTTCTTACTTCACTTTCAACCTCCCTTAAAACAACGAACTTGTTATATATATCAGAATCAGATTTTAAATATATTAGCATATACACAATATTATCAAGGCTTACGTCACCGTCTCTAAAACCATTATTATATTTTCCATCCAAGAAATCTAACAGCTTGCTGTCATATTTTGAAATTAAATCCCTTTGTAATCTGAATTGATTAACTTTATATTCCCTAGCCACTTTCTGCAAATCAAACTTCTGAACATCCCTAAGATAATACATAGCCAGTTCAAAAGAAAAAGGCGTTAATTTCAAAATCATCTCTGACAATTCACCTCTCCTTTGACGAAGCTTCATAGTCATAAAAAACTCATAAAACTTTATGGCATTTCTATCATGTATAAACCATATTCTATCTTTATAGTTTTTCATCAATTCATTATTAATTATAGTTAAACTCTCATCATATTGAAGCTTTGTTCTTAAATCACCATGTTTTAATATAATTTCAAGCTTTTCATCAAAAAGATCAGTATTGCCTTTCAACAGATTTAATGCACCTGAATAATTATAACTATTTATCATCGACTCAATTTTAAAAGCTATATTATAAGCAGTAATTGCCTTAAAGTCAGGTCTTACCAATCTTGATTCGGAGGTTGGATTGATATGATCTTGATTTGTCTCAAAGGCAAGATCAATGTCAAAATCAGAGGTCAAATGTTCTTCATTGTCGTTAGCCCCCTTGTTAGGTGAATTAACCTGAATAGCAACAACACCAAAGATTCCACCAACTGCCTCATAGGATAAAAGGTTCTTCATTTGAGGTGTGCCTGAACTTATGTTGACAAGCAACTCATAATCTTTATACTTTTCTCTCATCGCTTTAATTGCTTCTCGGAATTTCAAATAGCACGCATCAAAATCCTGCGGATTATCAATTTCAGTTTTAATAATTTCAATCTCACATTCAGGCATTACCCTTAAAATTGATTTTCTGTACCTATCATCTTTATCATGATGTTCTACCATTTCTTTTGTCAAAAATAGCCATACCGCTTCCGGTCTTAAATGTCTAACAATATGAAGCATTGCTCCATCCGATTGTGATCTTATAGGGTCAGTTGTACCTATAGGACTAAATAGAACAGATTTTTTACCCTTCAATCTCTACTCCCCCCATCCCTAAAGTAGCTTTCATTCCTATACCACAAAAAACCGAGTATTCAAACAGCATTCTGCCAAGCCTCACCAAGGCATCAGGTCCTGTCTGTCCAATTTCTAACGAACCTATAAATGAACTTACTGATGTACCTTCAAGTTTAAATTTTGTACTTTTTAATTTATAACCAGAAATATATGTATTTGTGAAAAGTTGTTCACAAACCTTTTCATCATCAAGGCAAAGCCCTTTTGAAAAAGCCCCCCATTTTGAATAGAGACTTTTTATAATCAAATCGACAGCTGGAAATATTACATACCCACCATCCTTTTTAAAACCCATTGGAGTTCTGATTTTAAGTATAAATTTTCTTTTTAAATCATTCTGTACAAAACAATCTTCAGCTATCTGGGCATAAGATTTCTCTATTATCTTTATATATCCACCGGACTTTATTTTGTATCCCTTTTGTTTCAAATACCAGTCCTTACCATTAAAATCAACTGCAATAATCTCCTTTAGTCTCTCTTCAACCTTTTCAACAAGGCCACAAACTCTCCAAGTAACATTTTTATTCTTATCCACTGCCAAATGTTGTGTAAAAGGCTTTAAGCCCTGCAAATGAAAACTTTCTTTTTCCGAGTCAGTAAACTTTTCCATCAACATACCATGCATTATAGAACCCATATTATATGATGGAATTGCATTGTCGGGAAAAATTAGCGGAACATCAATTATTAAAGGCAATTTCATCCACCACCTTAACGCTACAAATTCCCATTTTAGACAAGCCCTGTTGAGTTTTTGCAAGCTTCAAGGTTCTCG
>CAYXPB010000421.1:0-2659 GCA_964466645.1 uncultured Acetivibrio sp.
TAGGATGATCACAATTTTTTATAGAGGGTACTTCATCAAAGATCGTATCAATCTTCTTAACAGAAGCAATACACTGTGCAATTACATTGGTAATCCATCCCATAAGGCGCATTGGCCATATAAGCATAAAAATATAATTGCTGAAGGCAACTAATGTCCCAAGTGACATTTCACCAATGATTACAAAATACCCACCAAAACTTATGACAAGAACCAATACGAGGTTTGATAAAAATTCAATAGTAGGATTGTATTTTGAAAATGCTTTTACCTGTTCTAAATTTATATTATAGTTTTCTTCATTTTGGCGCAAAAATTTCTGGATTTCATGCTTTTCACGCCCTAAAGCCTTAACGATTCTTACGCCTGATATATTTTGTTGTGCAGTAGAGTTTAGGATGGCCCTTTGATCACTTGTTTTTTCATAGGTTTTACCCACTGACCGTTCAAGCTTGAAGACTACAATCTCAATGAGCGGCATTGTAACAAGACTAATAAGGGCAAGCTTCCAGTTTATCATGAGCAGAATAATTGATGCTATTAAGAAATAAATACATTGTTCCAAAAACAGTATTATTCCAAAACAAAGAGCATTCATGATATTTTCCGTATCTTCCTTTATACGGGACATTAATTCACCAGTATTATTTTCATCGAAAAATGAAAAGGACAATTTCTGTATGTGATCAAACAAATTTTTTCTCAAGTTTAAAATGACTTTTGAACTGGCTATATCAAAATTAATTGACTTGGTATATCCAAGAAATGCACGCCCTATTGTTATACCAGCAAGGGCTATTAATGCTGTTTTTAGATATTCCATATCTTTATTAAGTACTGTTCTGTCAACAATTTTGCCTATAAAATATGGATTAAACATATCTAGTGTTATTGAAATAAGAAGTGCCATAGTGCCAATAATGTAGGGCAACCATTGCTTTTTTATTAGTGCAAAAAGTCTTCTCAAATAAATACCTCCTCTGTGATGATAGCTAGCCTTACTCACCGTACCTAAAACTCTACAAATGTAATCAAATCTGAGGGGCATCTAGCCCCACCTTTTTTACCTCTTTAACATCAACATCGTCCAAAAAAGGCCAAAAAAGGTCACGGTATAAATTCCCGCGCCCCTCTAAATAAATAAAAGTCGCGGCGATAACCACGACCCAATCAGTTACAATGAAAAATTTCAGAATAAACTAATGAGTAAGGCAGGGTTATCAGAAATGCTAAACATTCTGGCGATAATAAAATTGTTGGTAAATAAGTTAATTGTATTCTTTTTCATCTTCCTGCCTCCTTTTTTAAAAATTACGAAAACTCATATATAAATGTTAATGCAAATACCAAGATTAGTCAAGAGGTTTTTCACGAATTTCTTCTTGAAATGGCCTTATAAAATAGAAATAGTTTGATTGTTATAGGCTTAATCAATATAATAGTATTTATAAAACTAAAAGAATACTTTGGAAAGTGGGATTGATTAATGAAATGAAATTCATGAAACAATTTGCCATTATTTTGGCAGTCTCTTTTTTCGGTGAGCTATTAAAACAATTTATTCCTCTTCCGATACCTGCAAGTATTTATGGATTGGTGATTATGCTGTTGTTGTTAATGACTAAAGTTATTCCACTAGAAAAGGTTAAGGAAACGGGGAGTTATCTGATTGAAATAATGCCTATTATGTTTATACCGGCTGCGGTGGGGCTTATTACTTTATGGAGTGAGCTTAAAAACCTTTGGCTGCCGCTTTGTGTTATTACAGTTTTGACAACGGTAATTGTAATGGTTGTAGCGGGGAGAATGACACAGTTTATTATACGGGTGGAAAAGAGGTTAAAGAAATGAGAGAAATATTGTGTGGTTCTACATATTTTGGGGTGCTTTTAAGTCTTGTTGGATATGGACTTGGAGTTGCGTTAAAAAGAAAATTCAAAATAGCGTTGTTTAATCCGCTTTTGATTTCGATAATATTTGTTATTGCTGCTTTAGGTCTTTTAGGAGTAGATTATGAGAGTTATAACAATGGAGCAAAATATCTGAGCTATCTTCTGACTCCGGCAACAGTATGTCTTGCTATACCATTATATCAGCAGCTTGAGCTTTTAAAGGGTAATTATAAAGCAATATTAGGTGGAATTGTATCGGGAGCCTTTGCTAGTTTTGTAAGTGTGTTTTCGTTGTCTAAGCTGTTTAATTTAAACCACGAGCAGTATGTTACTTTGCTTCCTAAATCAATTACAACCGCAATAGGTATGGGCGTTTCGGAAGAGCTTGGTGGGATTGTAACTATAACTGTTGCTGTGATTATAATTACAGGTGTGTTGGGTAATATGATGGCTGAATTTGTATGTAAGTTTTTCAGGATTAAGGAGCCAATAGCTAAGGGGATTGCACTTGGGACCTCATCTCATGCAATTGGAACGGTAAAGGCTATGGAAATGGGTGAGGTGGAAGGTGCAATGAGTAGTTTGGCTATTGCAGTGACTGGTCTGGTTACTGTTTTGGGGGCGTCTTTTTTTGCAAATCTTATTTGAGATTAAAAATATGTAGGGATTGTGTGAAATTATGGGAAGGTTAGAAGGGCTTTGTGAGAATATTGGGTACTCGCCGCCGTGCAAATGCATATTATTCCAAGAACTAAGCTACAAGCCTA
>CAYXPB010000422.1:0-2619 GCA_964466645.1 uncultured Acetivibrio sp.
ATCGCTTTGAGCTTGTGACCGACAAGCTGCTCAAGAAAGTTGATTCCGCTAGGTGATACAGGTGGTATCTCGGCAGAATACTCATTGTAAGTGGCAAAACGGAGGGACCTCTGAGTCTTGAAGTTTTTACTTACTCTTTTCTTTGTTCTTACTTTGTCGAGAGATACCCCCCTTTTTTTTGAGATGATTATATCATGACAAATATATCTTTGCCATGTGTAAAGTGTTTGACACTTACATTTCTCTACATAAATTACTGCGACTAACTCTGGAATAATCAAACTGATGATGGTAGTATATTATTGTGGATGCTAATTTCGATGGATATCTGGATTTGCAAGTTCAAATGGGGATGGGAGCAGGGCCTAATATATTTTATTCCTACTATCTGTGGAATAAAGATACATCAAAATATGTCCTAAATAAAGAATTATCTCAATTGACATCGACAAAATTTGATAGTATCAATAAGACTGTAACCTTGGAAAATAGCAGTCAAGCAGGGGCCTATTACATTCAAATTGTGTACAAATTTCTTGATGGAAAACTAACTTTAATCAAAGAAACAGAAAGAATTGCCGATACTGAAAAGAAGCTGTTTAACTACACCGTAAAGGAATTAGTGAACAATGAACTGAAAGTTACAAGACAATATAGTGAATCATACGAAGAATGAAGCTAATAAGAATATAATAAATATGCTGGGAGATTTATAAATGGAGAAGAAAATAACATCGTCAAATGGAGTTGACATATTCTATTACAAGCAGCCAAACACGCACAGTATATGCATATCATTGTATGTAAAGGCAGGTGTGCTTTACGAAGAGGAAAATTTCGGGATAACACACTTTTTGGAGCATATCCACTTTAGAAGGCTTGGAAATAAGAATCAAAGGGAGTTATATTACCAGATTGAGAGCATTGGTGGATATTTTGGGGCATGTACAGCAAAAGAATTTGTACAGTTTTACTTTACATCAAGTCCGAAATATTTCGCTGAATTAGCAGCTATTGCTTCTGATTTATTAGGAGAAGTGGAAGTTAATTTAAAAGAGTTTAATGCGGAGAAGAGAATCATTTTAAGTGAAATAAGGGAAGACAATCAGGGAAATGATGTTGACTTTTTAGCAAATAAATTTATATGGAAAGAGACAAATCTTGAAAACCCCGTTTTAGGGTCTATTGCTTCGGTTAAAGGTATTACACTAGAGGATATTAAAACTGAAAAGGAGAAAGTATTCACAAAAAGCAATATCTTTTTCTATGTTACAGGAAACTTTGGTGATGATGATATAAATACCCTTGTTAACGAAGTTGAGCGCTATAAACTAGATAGCAGAGACGATAAAGAAAACGATAACATGGCAAAAGTGCCGGAGAATTTTATGCAGCGTGATGCTTTGGTTAAGCTGTCTCATAGAAAATTCTTCATGCATGATGTAAAACTTTCTTTTGACGTTGATTTTACCAAAGTTTCACGTATTGATATGATATACTTGGACAGTATTTTGACAGATGGGCTATGCTCGCTTATAAGGGCAGATTTAATTGAAAAGAAAGGTTTGGTATACAGTTTCGCATCAATAATTGAGGAATACTCTAATATTGGCGTTTACAGTTTCAGTTTAGAAGTGTATAAAAGTAAGCTGTATGAGGCAGTGGAAAGCTTTGTGGAGGTTTTTAAAGCTGCAAAGAAGGAAATTTCCGAAAAGGATATGCAAGCTACAAGGGTATTTAAGACGGATAATCAAATGGGGCTGTTGGATGACCCCGAAGGGTTGAACTGGCAGTTCGCATATCAAAACCATATATTAAACAACAAGTATAAGGACATAGCTTCATTAGCTGAAGACTATAGAGAAATTAAGAAGGAGCGGCTTGTGGAAATAGCTAATGAAATATTCAAAAAGGATAATGTTGTTCTTGTGAGCATTGGAAATAAAAAGGGATTGAAGGAAGAAAAATTGCGTGATATTTTATCAGAGCTTGGATAGATGAGAGTTATAAATCGTGATGAAAGATAATTGCTATTAGAGGAAGATCAAATAATCAAGCAGTCTAAAGGTAAAATTAACAAAGGTTGCGATATTGATCCTTTCAGTTTCAAGCCAACAGTAACTGGAGTTTATGAACTTATTAAAGATTATTATCAAATACTAAAGACAGATGGTGTAATAAAAACAGAGAAAACACTCAATATACTTAGGAGATTTGGCATTGAAGATTAACATTATTTATCTTTGGGTGATAGTACTTTTTTTCTGACTGGTCTGCTAAAATGAGGTGGGTGATTAAAGGTGAAAAAAGAATTCGGAAGGCTGTATATTGTTTTTCGTGATTTGGCAATGCTGGCCACATTTGCTCTGGCCCTATACCTTGAGAGAGCAGTAGGTATAAGGTTTTATTCAATTATATTTCTTTTCGCCCTGTTTTTTATCTGGCTTCATTTAAGAGACTTACTTAAGGGCAGAATTGAAAGATATTTACCTTACACCTTTATCCTTGATATTGTATTTTTAATTTTCTTGGATGAAAGTTCGAAATATTTGGTAAATCACTATTTTAATGTCTATTACTTTTATGTGCTAATTGCAGCAGGGTTTATGCTTAAGGGAA
>CAYXPB010000423.1:0-2561 GCA_964466645.1 uncultured Acetivibrio sp.
CAGTTGTTACATGGGCAGCTACAAGAATGCCAATGGGTGCTGCTTATGATAAGAAGGCGGCTGAGGCTATCAGTTCAATTGAAAAAGATATGGTATCTAATATTGACGATTTGTTCGCAGAAGCAAGAAAGATTACAAGTTATGCAGATTTCTATGAAGTTGAAACAATGGAAGGATTAAAAATACGTATATCAAAATCGGAAATACCTTCTTCTATATTTAATGAAATTGATGATATTGCTAACAAAATGGCAAGAGAAACTTTCAATAAAAATTCTGCTGACCCATTTAGGGATGTTTTAGGCTCTGGATTGCAGTCGAATCCAACTGAATGGAATGATATAATAAGTAAGGTAGAACAGGCTAGAGGAAAAGTTAGGTATTCTGAAACAGGTACAATGGCGTATTCTCCAGCATCACAAGGAAACCCTGGAGAATTAGTTATTGACAGGAATGCTTCTCTTAGTGCTTTGAAACATGAATATCAACATTTCCTTGACGATATGGCTAGTGGGTGGTCAGGTAGAAGAATAATGTATGAAGACTATAAAGAGAGAATAATGTGGGAACTAAGAGCGTATATGACGGAAATAAAGGAGGCAGATAGACTAGGACTTCAAAATGTTTCAAATCAGCTATGGGAAAATTACTTAGCCGAAAGGTATGACTTGTTATCCCGAATTAAACCAATATTTTGATTTGAATAAGTAAAGGAGGAAGGCTTTTATGCGAGATTTGAGCTTAATAAAGGACATACAGCAAGATAAGCTTGGTAGAGAAGAGCTAATAAGTTGCCTTGATATTCCACAAAATTACGTTTTGAGTAATACTATATTGAAAATTGTTAGAAAAAGAATTGATGGAGATGAAGTTGTAGAAAAACTAGCAAAATTGAAGGTATGTATGAAAAAGGAAAACAAATTGTTTGGAATTGAGACAGTTGGACATCTTGCGGTAGCTGCACTATATGCTTTGAATACGGAAAAGTCAATTGGTAAGTTCAATGAAATCATGTCTGAATTAAGTGAATTGGATAAGGAATGTGTTGAAAGTGTAATAAAAAATAAGACATTTGATGCATAGTTATTAAAAGTCAATTCTATTCTACGAGGATTTTACCCGGACTGTAGCAATACAGCTTCGGGGTTTTCTTTGTCACACAGACATATGACATAACGAAATAATAATAAACCTGTGCTGATTGGAAATTGGAAACGAAACTAAACGGATTTTTTAAAGCTTCTTGAAGAAATTATAATAATGTATATGGTATAGAGTGTACATCGAACTATATTGCTGACTTAACTGAGCGTAATACTAACAGTGATGGCAAATATGGGGAGATACTAAAAGGATACCACTACGAGGGTTATCCAAATGCTGTAGGAAAAGTCAAGTCTGGTACTGCCACTCGTACCAATGATTTTGGCGCATACAGGGCAGAAGTGGAATCCATAGGTGGTGTTCAAAAAGCAGGAGACAACGGAATATCAACATTTTTTCCCAAAAAATGGACTCCAGAGGAGGTGATTGACTCAATTTCAGATGCTTATCAAGTTAGAGTATTCGACCCTACAGATGGGTATTGGTACGGTAAGTTAGCAAACGGAATGGAAATTCAAATGGCTATTGACAGTTCAACGGGAAGAATAATTACAGCTTTTCCAGTATATTAGTATCTGAATTGTATATACACGATTAATAAGGGAGGATATGCTTATTATGAAATATAATTATGATATAAAGATAATAGAACGGAATGGAAATAGTCATTTTGCTTTTTGTTTACCAGAAGGTTTCGAACCAATTACAAAATTTATAAATACGGATGTAGGAGATGAATATATTGCAAGAATATATATTGATGCTTGTGAAAAGGTTTTAAATGGGGAGACAGTAACTAAAACCATAAGCGGAAATACGTGTATTGCAACTTTCAAACAGGATTTTACATATGTAGAAGATTTGTTTATAGATAAAAAGACAATATGTATTGAAACTTCAGAATTACTATTATTAATAGAAGCTTTTCTAAAAGAAAAAAACAGTATTTAAACTCAAAAAAATATTAAAATAATAAGAAATAAGAAAAAAAGCTTCTGAATAGACTCTAAAAAGCAACAATAAAATTTAGAGGTTATCGAATTTATATCACTATTAAATGCCGGATTTAGAAATGGTCCGGTATTTTTATTGCCTTAAATAAAAAAGTTGCCATTGTTCGAATTTGATAGGGCAATGAGCCTATCATGCAAGACGCGATTGCTGGCAGCAAATTGGCGGATACAATGACTTATACGATAAGGTGTTTGATTTAGGAACAAGTATGGCGAAAGAAAAATTTACATTTAAATCTGGCGGTAGAGAGTATATCTTCTGGGCATGGAAGGGCGATTATGTAAATTTAGGAGCAGGTGCTGAGTTAGGAATATACAAAAGGCTGGTAGTAAATGGTGTTTCAACGGAGCACTGGCTTGTAGATAGTGAAAATCTAACTTTTCCTATGTCATTAAAACTATCATATAATGGTGAGGATATAATTGACTACAATCCTATAGATA
>CAYXPB010000424.1:0-2523 GCA_964466645.1 uncultured Acetivibrio sp.
TTTTTTCGTATTTTCCACTAATTCCAGTTATTGTCTTATTAGCTTTATGACATTGCATTACAAATAACTCTTAGGATTGTATATGAAGTTGAGAATAGCGAAAATTTACCTATGAGTATCTTCTTATATCAAAACTCCATTCAGTTTACCACTATAATACAATTTTAGCTTACCTGTATATGTTTAGCAATCTTTTTGTTGTACTCTTTCTCTAAGCATTAGATGTTACCTCGGTTGGTGACAACAAAATCTATGTTTATAATTATGAAGATTTTAGTAATGCTGATACTATATCTACAATTGGAAAAATAATGAAGTTGTTTTATGTGGGAGAAAAGTTATGCACTTTATCTAAGGGTGATGATGGCAGACCGATGTTTGAAGTCATTACACGTACACCTTCAGTGACAATACAACCGCAAATAAATTATGGGGACATTAATTTAGACGGAGATATAAATGCAATAGACCTTGCATACCTAAGAGCATATCTTTTAGGAATGAAGGGCTACATAATTGAGGAAGACAACTTGATAGCAGCAGATGTGGATGGCAATGGCTCTGTAAATTCAATAGACTTTGCTTATTTAAAGAGGTACTTGTTATGTATGATTTCAAAGTTTCCAGTTGAACAATACATAAATTTAAGTTAGGAATTAGGAACTTTAAGAAAGGATAATCTATGGCTAAGGTTATCCTCTCTTTGCTTATTCAGGTATATTGATTTATACCAATCCTAGGAAACGTACTAAATTGGCAACAACAAAGCATACAATAATCCCTGCTGCAGTGGGTATGGCAAAGGAAGCAAGTGTCCATTTTATGCTTTGTGTTTCCTTGCGAATTGTCCACAAGGTTGTACCGCAAGGAAAGTGCATAAGTGAGAACAGCATTACGCAAACTCCGGTAAGCCAAGTCCAGCCGTTAGATACCAAAAGTTGTCGTAAGTCTTCGAGTTTCTCTAGTTCAAGTAATGATCCCGATGCCATATAACTCATAATAATAATGGGAACAACAATTTCATTGGCTGGTAAACCGAGTATAAACGCCATCAAAATGTAGCCATCCATTCCTAATTGTCTTCCGAAGGGATCAAGGAAGTTGGCAGCATACGTTAATAGACTTATGTCGCTAATAGTTATATTAGCCATGAGCCAAATTACCAGTCCGGCAGGAGCTGCAATGACAACAGCGCGACCTAGGACGAAAAGTGTCCTATCTAATACCGAGCGGACAATAATTTTACCAATTTGCGGTTTGCGATAGGGAGGTAGTTCTAGTGTAAAGGAAGAGGGTATCCCTTTTAATATTGTTTTGGAAAGTATGTAGGATACCAGTAAAGTCATTAGAATACCAAATAAAACTATTCCCGTTAAAGCAAGGGTGGAAGCTAATGACTTGAAGGCACCACCTGCGGTTCCTCCAATAAAAATAGTGCCAATAGTAATTAGTGTAGGAAAACGACCATTACAGGGAACAAAAACATTAGTAAGGGTAGCTATAAGCCTTTCTCTTGGAGAATCAATGATCCTGCAACCGATAACTCCTGCAGCGTTACAGCCAAAACCCATGCACATGGTCAAACAGAAAATGTAAAGACTAAAACGACGCTATAAGAAGCTCCATTGGAAGTCTAATACGTCGTCATTTATAGAAATGTAATCAATAAGAGATCTGACAAGAAGTCGTTGTTCATCAAGTGTTCCTTTTGTAAATACATATTTTGAATGTGAAAACATATCTCTGACCTCTTCAATACTAACCTTAGTTATTGTATCATCGGGAGTCTTCGAAAGTGCATCCCGTTCTTTTTTGAGGTTATCTATTCTTTCGGAAATCTGATCTATTGTAAGGTTCCCGATTTGATAAAGGTCTATAATTCTGTTAATTTGTCTGTCAATTTCATTAATGCGTTGATTGATTGCATCAGGATCGGGTAATGGTTCGTTATCTTTCTCGCTTATGAAAAAGGCTTTATCAAAATCAAAGTTTAAGATTTCATCCCTTACCAGCTTATCAAGTTCCTTTATTGGCCATTTTTTATTTTTACAATTGGGATCTTTGATTTTTCTCTTGTCTGTTTTCCCACGAGAATAACATGTATAAAAACCATGATTACCACAAAAACCTGCGCCGCACATACCACATATAAGAAGACCAGTAAGTAAATTATTCGATCTAAAAGGATTTTTTTGAGGCGTAGTTTTTGAGTTTTCTCTATCAGAGCTATTTAGAAGTTTCTGAGCTGAATAAAAGGTATCTTCTGATATAATCGGTTTGTGATTTCCATTATACTCAGCACCTTTGAATTTTACTTTTCCAATATAAGTACAGTTCCTAAGAATGTTTAAAACAAGGGTATGACTTTTCCAATTACCATACTTATTTGTGTAATGCTCACTCATAGATGCTCTTATAGAATTAATGCTTTGACCTTTTAGAAATCTTTCAAATACCTCTCTTATTTGCATGGCCTCATATTCATTTACAACCAGATTGCCATCAACATAATTGTACCCTGTT